>CAYTQA010000056.1:0-12630 GCA_964439495.1 uncultured Terriglobales bacterium
CCAGGACAACGGCTGCGGCATGTTGCGCGATGACGCCATGCTGGCCTTCGAGCGCCACGCGACCTCCAAGATCCACGACGTTGATGACCTGCTGCATATTTCTACTCTTGGCTTTCGTGGAGAGGCGCTGCCTTCCATCGCCTCCGTATCGCGGCTTCTTCTGGAGACGCATGCCCCCGAGGAGGATTCCGGGACGCGCCTTGAGATCGCCGGTGGCAAGCTGCTGAGAGTGGAAGAGGCCGGGGTCCCGGCGGGGACAGCGATCGCGGTGCGCGATCTGTTCTTCAACGTTCCCGCGCGCCGGAAATTTCTGAAGGCGGAATCGACCGAGCTCTCGCATATCGCCATGCTGGTAACGCATTATGCGCTGGCCCATCCGGACAAGCACTTCGAACTGCATTCGATGAGTAATGCCATGCTGATGGCGCCGCCGGTGAAGACGCATTCGGACCGCATCTACCAGGTGTTTGGCAGGGAGACGCTCAACCAGTTAGTGCCGGTCGCTGCGGAGGCGGAGCTGGAGCGCGGCGGATTGCCGGAGCCGCCGCCATGGCGCCGCGCCGAAGATTACAAGGCCCCTGACCCGGGAAAGATCCGGCTGCATGGATTCGTCTCCAAGCCGGAATTGCAGAAGCTGAACCGCAATTCGATTTTTGTTTTCGTGAATGGGCGGCTGGTGCGCGATCGCGTGGTGCAACACGGGTTGATCGAGGCTTATCGAAACATTCTGCCGCCAACATCCTATCCCGTGGTGCTGCTCTTTCTGGAGATGCCGCCGGCGGAGGTCGATGCCAACGTCCATCCCGCCAAAACCGAGGTCCGTTTTCGCCAGCAGGCGTTCGTGCATGATTTCGTCCGCGATTCGGTCCGCGCCTCCTTGATCAGCTCGCGTCCCGTGCCGCAGTTTACGCGCGAGATCAGGGCGTATCCGACGGCGGGCCCGGGGTTTTCGCCGGGAGCGGGGGCGTTTTTCGATAGCGCTGAACGGGCCGCCATCCAGGGCAATCAGGAGCTTTTGCTCACCCCACTCGAACCGCCGCCACAAGCGGGAAACCTGGAATTTAATGATGCGATGTATATCGCGGCCAACGGAGCAATGGCGGCGGCCACTCTTCCACGGTCGGCCTTCGGCAGCGCGGAGGCCCACGCGCCGGCGCCGGAAATCGCCAATTGCAGTTCCGTCCTGGTGGAGGAGCCGATAGCGGAAGAAGCTGACGGGGGACCACCGCAGCTTGCGTCGCTCACCCCCCTCGGACAGATTCGCGAGTCGTTCATCCTGGCCATCAACCATGATGGACTTTGGATTATCGACCAGCACGTGGCCCATGAACGAGTGCTGTTTGAAAAAGTGCTGCGGCAGAGAAACGCCGAGCGGGTCGAGCAGCAACGCATGTTGATGCCAATCATCGTGGAGCTTACTCCGGGACAGCAGGCGATCTTTGCCGAAATTTCCGGCGAGCTTGGCCATAACGGCTTTGAAACCGAACTCTTCGGCTCCCGCACGATTGCGGTGAAGGCCGCCCCCGCCGGGGTGGAGGCCAGCGATGTGGAGCGCATGCTGCACGAGCTGCTCGATCAATTCGAGCGGGAGCGCCAGGTTGAAAATCTGGAGGCGATACGCCGCCGCATCGCCGCATCCATCGCCTGCCACGCCGCGATTAAAATCAATACGCGCCTCGAACAGAACAAGATGGAGTGGCTGCTGGCGGAATTGGCGAAGACGGAATGTCCCATGACCTGCCCGCACGGCCGTCCGGTAGTGCTGCGGTATTCGATCAAAGAGATCGAGAGGGCATTCAAGAGGATTTAGAGGGCCGTGTAACCTCTAGTCCGCAATAAAAGTTTCCCGGAAAAATTTCTGCTCCACGCATTTCACGCAATTACCGGATAAAATCAAAACGATGACTGAACAAGAGCTGCTGGAGCAACGGCGCGCGAAATGGCGAGTCAATGGAAACCGGATTCGCACCATGGAAGAGGCGGCGGAATTCATGGAAGAGGTAGGCTTCTGCCTGCTCTATCCGGTGCGGCCTCCGCGTCCGGGCCCGACCTTCATGGGCGCCGTGATTGGCTCCGATGAAGGCCTGCCCGTGCAGCAACAGGCGTTCAGCGATCCCCGCTGTGCGGAAGTCTCGGAGCTGATGGTCCGGCTGTTGCGCAGCCGCTCCGCTTATGAGACCAACATTTTTGGCGAGACCCCATTCCTGATTTCAGCCTCAGTCTTCCCATTCTTCTTTGCGATGGTTGGCGACCACAATCCCAAACAGCCTCCAAAGCGGCGGGGAAAGGAAAAAGCTTCTCCGCTCATCATTGATACCTTCCACCAGATCCAGGAGCATGGCCCTCTTAATAAGCAGCAGTTGCGCGAGCGGCTGGGCGGGGCCCTGTCCGAGACGGCCATCGACCATGCCCTGCACGATTTGTGGTCCGCTCTGAAGATCACGCGGGTGGATTATTCTCCCCAGAGCGGCGCGTGCTGGGACGTCCTGCATCGCTGGTCGCCGCAGGCGGTCCGGGAAGGGGCGCATCTCTCGCTTGGCGAGGCGCTTTCCGCCTTGATTTCGAAGTATGTGGATTGCTACATTGCGATTGAGCAGGGCGAGATCGAGGATTTCTTTTCCCGGATTGCGCCCCGGTCGCGGGTGCGCGAGACCGTCAACGCGCTGCTCAATGCCCGTGAATTTCATTTCGTGTCCATGGAAGGCCGCACTCTGATTGGAGGCCCGCAATTCGCAGTATCGAAGACCGCGCCCAGCCGCGAGCTGCGGCGTCCGCCGCGGACCCACAAAAATCCCGCATTGTTGCGGGTGCCGAAACGAGGGCAGGATGCCTGAAATCAGGGCCCGCGGATTGGTAATTGCAATTGACGGACCCGCCGGGGCGGGGAAGAGCACGCTGGCTTCGCGGCTGGCGCGGAAGCTCGGATATCTCAATATAGAAACCGGCGCAATGTATCGCGCTCTGGCCCTGAAGGCGATCGAGAATGACATCTCGCTCGATGAGGAAGACACGCTGATCAAAGTGGCCCAGCGCACCAGCATCAAGCTGCAGCCCATGCTGGATGGCAATTGCGTGGTGCTCGATAGTATTGACGTCTCACGGCGCATTCGCGACGAAGATGTAACCAGCGCGGCATCGCGAGTCTCCGTGCATCCCAAAGTCCGGCATTGGATGGTCGAACGCCAGCGCGAGATGGGCTCCCAGGGCGGAGTCGTGATGGAAGGGCGGGACATCGGTACCGTGGTCTTTCCCCAAGCCGATGTGAAGATATTTCTCGACGCCGCGCCGGAGGTGCGGGGAAGCCGCCGTTTCCGGCAGATTGCCGGCAAAGCGCAGCCCATCCGGGCGGAAAACGCACGAGAGGCCCAGGCGGTGTTGGCTGAGATGCGCGATCGCGATCAGCGCGACCGCACCCGGGTCAACTCTCCCTTAGTGCCCGCTCAGGACGCCATCATCATCGACTCCACTAATCTCACCCTGGAACAGGTGATTCAGAAGGCGGAAGAGATCATCGGCAAGAAACTTTCCAACTAGTTTCAACGCCGGACATGATTAGCGAAGTTGACTGATGAAATCAGCCTTTCCTGATCTCAATGACCCCATGCTCGGTAGTGAGGTGCATGGTGGGCCCTCCTTTGCCGACCATGCCGCTGACGGTCGTTTCGGAGCCTGAATTTTCTTTCGTCAGATCGAGGTCGGTATCGATGTCTCCCTGCCGGCTGCGGGCCTGGATGTTGAATGCCGCATTGGGGGCCAGAATCATGTGGATCGCACCCTGACGGTTCTGCACATCCACATTCCCGGCCTTCAGTCCCAGATGTACCTCAACTTCGGCGTGGCTGTCTTCGACCGTGATATCGCCGCTGATGTCGTCCAGGTGGACGTCCTTGGCCTTGGTGCGCAGTAGAAATGGACCGGAGATGGAAGAGCCGCGCAGGTTGCCATTGTCCATTTGCAGGGTGCCGTCCAGCCGGGCCAGGTGCAGTTCGGTACGCGAGCTGTTGAACTGCACACCGCCGCTGATCTTATTCAGGCGGGTCTCACCAAAGAAATCGCCATCCAGCGTGACCGTGCCGTTGATCTCGGAGAGTTCCGTATCGTCGATCCGGCCATTGATGCTCACAGTGCCCACGATGTTCCGGGCCTTTACCGATCCATGGTGGGTAGTCAGCGAGGTATTGCCTTTTACATTGTCCACTTGAATGTCGCCATGCGTGGTGGCCAGGGTGACATCCCCATTGCGATTGTCCACCTGCACGTCTCCATGGGAACCGGAGAGACTGACCGGCATATTTTTCGGCGCCCAGATCTCCAGATCGGTCATGACCCGGGGCCCAAAATAAAATCCCACATGGACGCTGGGCTCGGGACGGGCGGATCGAATGTGCAAGGTGTTGCCCTCCAGCATGATCGAGGGTTTGTTTTCCGAATTCATCTTGTTGGCTTCATCCTGCGAGTCGGCGGCGACCCGGCGATGGATCGTCATCTTGATTTTGCCCGGCTCCGCGGAATGGATTTTTACGCTGCCATATTCACTCTCGATCTGTATGCTCTGCGCTCCGGAGCTGATCTCCTGCTCCTGCTGGTCGTTAAACTCGTATTTTTGATTGAACATGGCATCGAAGTTGGTATCGATGTCCACGTTGTCGTTAAATGCGCGCCAATTCACGTTGTGGGCACGGGTCGCGCCCATCCCAATCACGATAAAAAGAATCAGGAGAAACACGCCGCTTGGTCCAAACCGCGGCGTGGGCGTGCCATTGTGGCGGGCAATCCCATATTCGACCAGCCGAATCACTCCCAGCAGGATCAACAGCACCGGCCAGTAGATAGCGAACCACCAGCCCAGTCGCGCCTTGCTTATCGCGCCTGAATTTACCAGGAGAAATAGAACTCCGATGCCGATCAGGACGACGGGACCGCTGATCGAACGCCGACCGGAATATATTCTGTTAGCCACGATTCACCTCCGAGGGAGCCGTATTATGTGTCTCCGAAGCGGGAGATGATGGACCGCCCTGCGGCATGACCACTTCTCGTACCATCGGCTGCACATGACCGGCGATAGGGGCGCCGTTCTGCGCAAATTTCAATGCGCCAATCACAATGAGCAGGAACGGCCAGCTCTGGCCCCAGGTAACGATATGCAAGTTGTCCAGAAGCAGCAGCAGGCCGAGGGTGACCATAATTGCCGCTCCGAACAGGCTAAAACTCAGGCAGCGAGGGCAGGAGCAGCGCCGGTTTGGGATGTAGTTGGGTGTCATCTTAGAACTCCTGGCCCCGCGCTTCCGCCAGGTTTCTGGCGGCGCGGTAAACACCGAAAGCAATCAGGAGCACGGGCCAGTAACGTCCGGTCCATGACCAATGAAAGACACCCAGATTATCGAGCAGGAAGAGCAGGCCCAATACGATGGCAATGATCGCCCCTACGGGTCCTGGGTGGCGGTCGCAGGTGGTCACCACATATTCCGGTTGGGCTTGATAGACCGGGGCCGCGGGTACTGTCGTGACCGGAGCGGCTGTGTATCCTGCCGGTGAAACGGTGGTCCTTGAAGCATGTCCTTCACTTCCGAACATATTATTCAGGCCCAGGGGATCGGGCAGAGGCTGGCCCAGCAATCTTGCTTTGGCGGTCCGGTAGGCATCGGTGACCATATAAAAAATCCAGGTGGGGATCGCCAATCCAAAAAGGACGTCCCACGGTCCTCCAATATCGGCCATTCTGATCAGCAGGGCGAAGATGATTACGTGGGCGAATCCCTTAATGTATTGCCCGTTGTAGAATGCGCCGACGCCGGGAATAAATCCGAGGAAGAGGGCCAGTCCGGGATTGGGAGCGCCCTCGATGCCCGACGCGACCACTGCGGCCGCGGGGACCTGCGCTCCCGGCGGTATGGTGCCCTCAAGACGGGCCGCAAGACAATCCTGGCAATAAATCACGCCCTTTACCTCGCGCTTACAGCTTTCACATAGCCCCTTCCCGCAGGTCCGGCAATAAGCCGAAGCGGGTACATCCGGATGTATAGCGCAAGTCATGCAAACCTCCTGTGAGTTCCGTTATCGAATATTGAAGATTTCATCTGGTGATTCACTCCAGGGGAAAATTGAAAATCCCTTTCCTCTGCACTCGGGCTGCGATGGCTTTCGCGCATTGCCGCCACGACGATGCCGCTCCGTTCGCGAACATATTGGTTCTGTTTTTTCTCGGGCTTTTGCGTGGTGTCGTCATACTTCTTCTCGGGAGCGGATTCCTCCTGCTGTGGGGAGCTAGTCGCCCGTTTTAGCTCGCGGACGGTGGACTCGAGTTCGTAGACAAAACGGATATTCTCGTAATATTTCACCACCCTGGCCGTGGTCTCGTAATACTTCAAACTGGCGTTGGTCTTAATATTCTCTGGATTCAAATTTGCCAGGTGAAGCTCGGAAAGCCTGATTCCGGCGACATTCAAAAGCAGGGTGATGGAGAAAAAGGCCATGCTGGCGTTGAGCGCGAAGCGCGGCTGCCGCACGCTTTTATAGGCCGGGGCCAGAGCGCCTCCCAAAACACGGGCCAGGCGATCAAACCAGCTCTCCCGCTGCTCAGGTCGCACCGTAACGGCAATGTCCTTCATGCTGGTTGCCGCCAGAATGTTATGGACCAGATTCACCGGGACCGGCATAGGTTCGAGCGACCGTAACCAATGCCGGCCAGCCTGTGTATCGGCAAAGATGGGGCCGCAGGTCCGGCAGGTATTCACGTGATGCTCGAAGCTGGCCCGCTGGCTCCCGGAGAGCGCGCCATCCATGGCATCGCTCAGGAGGAGGTCAAAATCGGGACATGAGATCTCCTGACCTGGCTCGAACCGTTCGAATTTACTTTGGTCTTCCACTTAAATCACCTGTTCCTTGGTACGTGATAATAGCCTCGCTAGTTCCGCTCTTCCGCGGTTGATTCTGGACTTTACAGTCCCTTCCGGGACCTTGAGCACCTGGGCAATCTCCCTGTAGTCCATGTCCTGTAAGTCGCGCAGAATCACCGCTTCCCGCAGGTCAGGGGAGATCTTCTCCAGCGCCTGCTGGACCAGCTTCTGGCGTTCCTTGCTGGCCAGGACGGCATCGGGGGCCGGTTTTACATCCTTGATTCTTTCGCTTAATGCGGGGACGTCTTCTTCGGTCCCCAGGGCGGAATCCATGGAGTCCGTGACCCTGTCCTGTTTGCTGCGACGAAAATGGTCCACCAGGAGATTACGCGTCATGGTCGTGATCCAGGTTGTGAACGCCCCTTTTTGCTCGTCATAGCTAATGAGCGAGCGGTAAACCTTAATGAAGATTTCCTGTGTAAGGTCTTCGGCATCAACGCCGGAGCCGGTAAACCGATAGCAGATGTTGTAAATCCGCCGGCTATGCTCGCGGACAAGCTCCTCCCACGCAGTGCCATCGCCTGCGATACAGCGCTGGACCAGGGAACCTGTCAGCGGGTTTTGTTCCACCAGCACTCCTATGTCTGCCTCGGTAACACGAGATGATACGCGGGCCGCGGGACCAAAGTTCCTGTCTTGGAGGGCGGAAAGATTGTAGCAGGGCGCGGGAGAGGCCCGGCATTTATCGTTTTTAGGCGTAAGGAATTTCGGGCGCCGGGGCCGGACGGGTATGGCTCTTTCTCCATCGCGTGGCGCGCAGACGGAAGCGGTCGAGATAAAGGTAGACCACTGGGGTGGTATAGAGCGTGAGGGCCTGGCTTACAATCAGGCCGCCGACGATCGCAATTCCCAAAGGGCGATGCAGCTCGGAGCCTGTCCCTGTGCCTAAAGCCAGGGGAAGACCGGCAAGCAAAGCCGCCATGGTGGTCATCATGATGGGACGAAAGCGGAGCTGGCAGGCCTGATAGATGGCGTCTTCCGAAGATTTGTTTTCCTTGCGCTCCGCCTCCAGCGCAAAGTCGATCATCATGATGGCGTTTTTCTTCACGATCCCGATCAGCAAAATGATTCCGATCAGCGCGATAACTGTGAGGTCCGTATGAGTGAGCAACAGCGCGAGCAGCGCGCCCACGCCGGCGGAAGGCAGCGTGGAAAGGATGGTGATGGGATGAATCACGCTCTCATAGAGGATGCCGAGGACGATATACACGGTCACAAGGGCGGCCAGAATCAACAGCGGCTCGCTGGACAATGAACTCTGGAACGCCGCCGCCGTTCCCTGAAAGCTGCCGTGAACGCTGGATGGGACGCCTATCTGGCGCATGGCATTTTCAATCATCTGGGTTGCGCTTCCCAACGAGACTCCTGGGGCCAGATTGAAGGAGAGAGTCACTGCGGGAAACTGTCCTTGGTGATTTACCTGCAATGCCGTATTGGAAGATTCAAAATGGGCGAAGGCAGCGAGCGGGACTTCGGTCCCATTCGAGGAGTGTACGTAAATGCCTTTCAGGGAGTCGGGGTCTTTTTGAAAACGTGGATCGACCTCCATCACCACATGGTATTGATTGAGTTGCCGGTACATGGTGGAAACCTGCCGCTGGCCAAAGGAATCGTAGAGGACCTCATCCACCTGTTGTGACGTGATGCCAAGCCGCGCGGCGGTATCGCGGTCCACCACGACCTGCGCTTCCAGTCCGCGTTCCTGCTGGTCGGTGGCGACATCGCGTAAATCCGGAAGGGTACGCAGCTTTTCCATGATTTTTGGCGCCCATGCCCGCAGGTCAGTCAGGTTCTCAGCCTGAAGCGTGAATTGGTATTGTGAATTACTTTGCCGTCCACCGATCTGGAGGTCCTGTGCCGATTGCAGGAACAGAGTTGCGCCCGGAATCCCAGCCAGCTTGCGCCGCAAACGCCCGATGACCTGATCGGCTGAAACTTTCCGCTCCTCCAGCGGTTTGAGGACGATGAACATGCGTCCTGTATTCGAGGAGCCGCCACCCCCGCCAAAGGTGACAACGGTATCGACCGCCGGATCCTGCCTCACAATGGAGACAAACTGCCCGATCTTGGCGTTCAGCGCGTCGAAGGAGATGTCCTGATCGGCCTGAATGGCGCCGCCCAGTCTGCCTGTGTCCTGCTGCGGGAAAAACCCTTTAGGAACAATGACGTACAGATAAACGCTCAAGCAGGCGGTTGTGATCGTTATCATCAATGTAAGCGGCTGATGGCGCAAGACCCAGCCAAGGCTTGAGGAGTAAATCTTCAATATCCAGTTAAAGGTCCGTTCGCTGGCTTTAAAAAGTCTTCCATGCTTTTCTTCTCCGATGGGGCGCAGGAGCTTGGCGCACATCATGGGAGTCGTGGTCAGTGAGATTATCAGGGAGACCCCAATCGCTACGCTCAGGGTGACGGCGAACTCGCGGAACAGGCGGCCCACAATGCCGGCCATGAGCAGGATGGGAATAAACACCGCAACCAGCGAGGTGCTCATCGAAAGCACCGTGAAGCTGATCTCCCTCGATCCTACAAGCGCGGCATTCATGACGCTCATGCCCTGCTCCAGGTGGCGAGTAATATCTTCGATCACGACAATGGCGTCATCCACTACGAAACCGGTCGAGATGGCCAGCGCCATCAACGAGAGATTGTCCAAACTGTAGCCCAGCATGTACATGACGCCGAATGTCCCGATCAGGGAAAGCGGAACGGCAACGCTGGGAATGAAGGTGGCGCGAATATTGCGCAAAAAGACGAAGACAACGAAGACAACGAGAATAATCGAGAGCACCAGCGTGATCTCGATATCGTGGACCGAGGCGCGAATGGTTGTAGTACGGTCCAGGGCAATATCAAGATGGACCGAGGGCGGGATGGAGGCCTGCAAAATCGGCATCAGTGCCCGCACGCGGTCCACGGTTTCGATAATGTTCGCGCCTGGCTGGCGAAACAGGATGAGCACGACTGCGGGATGTCCGTTTACGGTCCCGGAGTTTCGGATGTCCTCCACCGAATCCACCACCTCGCCAACATCGCCCAGGCGCACAATTCCAAGCCGGTTCTGCGCCACAATGAGGGGCCGGTACTGGTCCGCGAGATAAAGCTGATCGTTGTCCGCGATCTCCCAGGAGGCATCTCCACGGTTGAATCCACCTTTTGGCGCGTTCACATTGGCGGCGCCCAGCGCGGTACGGACCTGTTCGATGCCGATCCCCAGCTTGTCCAGCAGAGTGGGATTCAATTCAGCGCGGACTGCGGGGCGGGCCCCGCCGCCGACAAAAACCTGTCCAATCCCCGCCACCTGGGCCAGCTTCTGCGCCAAAATGGAATCCCCAATGTCATACATCTTGGGCACGGTCACAGAATCCGAACTGAGAGACAGGATCATGATGGGGGCATCCGCCGGGTTGACCTTGCGATAACCAGGATTCCCCGGCATATTGGCGGGAAGATTGCCAAGGGCGGCATTGATGGCAGCCTGCACATCCCGCGCCGCAGCATCGATGTTCCGGCTGAGATCAAATTGCAGGACGATATTCGTGGAGCCGAGCTGGCTGGTGGAGGTCATTTGATTGACCCCGGCGATGCGCCCAAACTGGCGCTCCAGCGGAGTCGCTACCGCCGAGGCCATGGTCTCAGGGCTGGCGCCCGGAAGGCCTGCCTGCACCTGAATGACCGGATATTCTACTTGCGGCAAAGGGGCAACCGGCAACCGGGTGAATGCCAGAATTCCCGCCAGCAACAGAGCGATGGTCAGCAGTGTGGTGGCAATGGGCCGTCGGATGAATGCCGCCGAGATGTTCATGGCTAATCGGCCGCCGCCGCAGGTTCCTCGATTGGGTTCCCAATCTGAAAACGCTCAAACCTCTTCGCCAGCCGATCGAACGCCAGGTACACAACCGGGGTGGTGTACAGAGTGAATAGCTGGCTTATCAGCAGGCCGCCCACAATAGTAATGCCCAGCGGGTGGCGAAGTTCGGAGCCGGTGCCGCGGCCCAACGCCAGCGGCAGGCCGCCGAACAGCGCGGCCATGGTGGTCATCATGATGGGACGGAAGCGCAGCAGGCTGGCCTGATAAATCGCTTCTTCCGGCGGCTTGCCTTCATTGCGCTCCGCTTCCAGCGCGAAATCAATCATCATGATGGCATTCTTCTTCACAATGCCGATCAGCAGGATGATGCCGATGAGCGCGACCACGGTCAGATCGTTGCCAGTGAGGATGAGCGCGAGAATCGCGCCCACGCCGGCGGAGGGCAGAGTGGAGAGGATGGTGACGGGATGGATGTAGCTCTCATACAGCACCCCCAGCACGATATATACCGTCACCAGGGCAGCCAGAATCAGCAAAGGCTCGGAGGCAAGTGAATTGCGGAATGCCGCCGCCGTTCCCTGAAAACTGCCGTGGACGCTTACTGGCATTCCCAGGTCGCGTTCTGCCTGTTCAATGGCGGTGGTCGCATTGCCCAGAGAGTCTCCGGGCGAGAGATTGAACGACAACGTCACCACCGGAAACTGTCCTTGATGGTTGATGGCAAGCGTGCTGTTCGATTGTTCGAGATGGCTGAAGGCCGAGAGCGGCACCTGGCTCCCATTGGAGGAGTGCACGTAAATGTTCTTGAGCGTGTCCGGATCGCGTTGAAAGTCCGGTCCCACTTCGAGCACCACGTGGTACTGATTCAATTGCGTGAAGATGGTCGAAACCTGCCTCTGGCCAAAGGCATCGTAGAGCGTATCGTCGATCGCCTGCGGCAGAATGCCCAGGCGCGAAGCGGTGTCGCGGACAATGACCAGGTCAGCTTTTAGGCCGCCATTTTGCTGGTCGCTGGCCACATCGCGCAGTTGCGGCGCGGCGCGCAGCTTGGCAAGAAGCTTCGAGGCCCACAGGTTCAGCTCCTCGGCATCCGCATCCTCCAGGGAGTATTGAAATTGCGTGCGGCTGATGCGGTCTTCCACCGTGAGGTCCTGGACCGGCTGCATGTACAGAGTGATTCCTTCCACCGAGGCGAGCTGCGGCTGAAGCCGCCGGATGATCTCCGACGCGGTGGAACCACGCTGGCTGCGGGGCTTCAGATTGATCTGAATGCGGCCGCTGTTTTCCGTGGTATTGGTGCCGTCAATGCCGATAAACGAGGACAGGCTGGCCACATCTGGATCTTTAAGGATTGTCTGCGCGAGCGCCTGCTGGCGCTGGGCCATGGAGGCGAAGGAGACTGTCTCCGGGGCTTCCGAGATGCCGAGAATGACACCCGTGTCCTGGACCGGGAAGAAGCCTTTGGGCACGATGATGTACAACACCACAGTCAACACCAGGGCGCCGATAGTGAGCAGCAAGGTTGCAGTCTGATGCCTGAGCACCCATTTCAGCGTGGTGCCGTAATGCTCGATCACCCAATTGTAGAAGCGCTCCGAGGCATGATAAAAACGGCCTTCATGCGCGGGGTCGTGGCGCTTGAGCAGCTTGGCGGACATCATCGGCGTGAGCGTCAGGGAGACCACCGCCGAGACCAGGATGGTGACGCTGAGCGTCACGGCAAACTCCCGGAAGAGGCGGCCCACGATATCGCCCATGAACAGCAGCGGAATCAGCACCGCAATCAGGGACACCGTCAAGGAAATAATGGTGAAGCCGATTTGGCCCGAGCCCTTGAGCGCGGCTTCGAGCGGCGAGCTGCCTTCTTCCAGAAAGCGATCGATGTTCTCGATCATTACGATGGCATCGTCCACCACAAAACCG
>CAYTQA010000057.1:0-12619 GCA_964439495.1 uncultured Terriglobales bacterium
AATAAAGGCGCGCAATTCTCCCCATCGGGGACGCTGAAATTCAATCTGAAATCCGTCCAGGCGGAAGAGGTATTGAAGCGCCTGAATGGTCTGCTTCAGGAATTGTCCGGCGAGAAGGTTCGGGTGGCCCTGAATCTTTAGCGGCGATGTGCCTGCCAGCCCGGAAATCCGTGCTTGAGGTTGCTGATCTCTGCGTTCCGGTTCCTTTCGGCCTTCTGGAAGGAGGACCTGAGGCTAATAAATCCCGCCCACAGCAACACCGCCACGGAGGCAACCACAACCCAGCGCATGATTGCGCGATTATCGATATCCGATCGCCTGATCCAGCTCAGGAGCGCTCCAATCACCAGGCCGCAGACGAATCCGCCCAGATGGGCTGCATTATCGATGCTGCCGAACGTCCCGAAGAGCAGGTTGTATATAGCGAACGACACTACGCTTCTGAGCGTGCCGCGCAGCGCGGTTTGCGGTATCGGCAGATTGGCCAGCTTCAGCACCGCAATTACGATCCCCGCCAGTCCGAAGATCGCCCCCGAAGCCCCTGCGCCTACCACGTTGGGGTGCCAGGCCAGGCTGGCGAGGTTCCCGGCCATTCCCGCCAACAAATACGAAACCAGATAAAGCTGGTGCCCTAAAATCATCTCGGTGAGGACGCCCAGGTTCCACAATGCCCACATATTGAAGGCCAGATGAATAATGCCTATATGGAGAAAGACCGACGTGATCAGCCTCCAAGGCTGCGCTCCAAGGGTATACGCTCCATGGTCCGCGCCCCAGTACAGTATCTGTTGAATGGTGGGGTCGATGGCGGAAACCCCGGAGAGCACCATGGCGATGAAGACCGCGATATTAGCTCCAACCAGCAGCGACGTGACGGGATACAGCTCGATTGGAGACCTCGGCTTTAGTCTTAGAGGAACTTCCTGTCCTGGAGGAATAATCTCCGGAGTAGATTGCGTCCTGCCCGGATTTCTATCGAAGTCGTTCATATTCTCAGATTCAGGATACTAGCACTTGCTTGTAATGCGTCCGGAACGGGTAAAATCTTAATTTGCATGAAAAGCGTACTCGATGCCTCGCAAAGCTCCTCTTCACGGACCAACTCCGCCCCCGCTGGAATTCAACGCGCCATTCTCAGCGTGACCGACAAATCCGGGATCGTTGAATTCGCGCGTGGACTCTCGGAGGCGGGAGTCGAACTGGTTTCCACCGGCGGAACCGCCAAGCTGCTGCGCGAATCCGGGATCGCGGTGAAAGACATCTCCGAGCTGACCGGCTTCCCGGAGATGCTCGATGGGCGGGTCAAGACCCTGCATCCCAAGGTGCATGGCGGGATCCTACACGTGCGTGGCAACGCGGAACATCGCAGCGCGGTCGCGGAACACGGCATTCAACCCATCGATATGGTGGTGGTGAATTTATATGCCTTTGAAAAGACCGCTGCCCGGGAAGGGGTCGGGGTTCATGAGCTGATCGAAAACATCGATATTGGCGGCCCTTCGATGATCCGTTCCGCGGCAAAGAATTTTCAGGACGTGGCTATTGTGACCTCGCCGGCAGACTACCAGCCGATTCTGCAGGAGATGAAGTCCCGAGGAGGTGCGCTCTCGCTGGAGACCCTTTGGCGCCTGGCGCAGAAGGCCTTCGCCACCACAGCCGCTTATGATTCGGCCATCGCTTCCACCCTGGAAAAAATCCCTCCGCCGGGAGGGACGGCGGAAAGCTCCGAATTTCCCGCGATCATTCGGCTCTCGTTCAATAAAATTGCCGACCTGCGATATGGCGAGAACCCTCATCAAAAGGCCGCCATGTACTCTGACCGATCGGGAAAGGGCATTGCCAATGGCCGGCAGCTTCAGGGCAAGGAGCTTTCCTACAACAATATTGTCGATTTAGACGCAGCCTGGGAGCTTTGCCTGGAATTCGATCGTCCCTGCTGCGCGATTATCAAGCACACCAACCCCTGCGGTGCGGCCACGGCGGATACCGTTGCAGAAGCATACCGGCGCGCGCTGGAGGCGGACCCGGTCTCGGCCTTCGGCGGAGTTATTGGGATCAATCGCGAGGTGGACGAGGCGGCCGCGGAGGAGATTGCCAAGCTTTTTGTCGAAGCCATTGCCGCTCCCTCATTCTCCCCGGGCGCGCTGGGCAAATTCGCCGCGAAAAAGAACCTGCGCCTGGTAGAGGTAAAAGCCGCCGAGCCGAAGGCGGTATTAAAACAGGTCTCGGGCGGAGTTCTCCTGCAGGACGCCGACGTTATGCCCTTGCGTACCGAAGACATTAAAACGGTCACAAAGCGGCCTCCGACAGCGGAGGAAATGCAGGCGCTGCTCTTTGCCTGGAAGGTCTGTAAGCATGTGAAATCCAACGCCATCGTGTATGCCCGGAACGGACAGACCGTGGGCGTGGGCGCGGGGCAGATGAGCCGCGTGGATTCCTGCAGAATCGGCGCTGCCAAGGCAGTACTGCCTCTAAAGGGAACGGTGGCCGCCTCGGATGCGTTCTTCCCCTTCCCGGATGGCGTCGAAGAGATTGCCAAGGCAGGGGCCACGGCCATTATCCAGCCCGGAGGATCGGTGCGGGACCCGGAGGTCATTGCCGCCGCTGACCGCCTCGGGTTGGCGATGGTTTTCACCGGTGTGCGTCATTTTCGGCATTAAGAACGTCTAATCTTAAGTAGATTCCTGTTACCTTTGTGAAGAAGAAGGCAGGGTATCGTATCCTCTCTGGGAGGCGTACAATAATTCGGATGTGACGCCATGCAGTGGGACCCGCTACCGCTGTTCTTTTTGTCCGCACCCCGCTCCAGAGCTTCCGCATCCAACCATAGGGTATTGGCGTTCAAAACGTGATGAAACTATCGAATCTGTTCCACTCTCTTCTGCTGACCATAACACTAAGCTGTCTTGGAGTCGCTCAGGGCGCCCCTGCATCCAAGCCGGGCTCAGCTCCACAAAAATCGGCCCCGCAGGACCAGGCTGTCAGTGCGCAGCAGAAACAGGGCGGAAGCGCAGCTCCGGCGCCGGACCGCACCCAGGCTTACTATCATTTCGCCCTCGCCCATATGTATGAAGAACTGGCGGGGATGTCGGGCCGGGTGGAATACGCCAATAAGGCGATCGACGAATACCGCATCGCCATCCAGAACGATCCTCATTCGGAGTACCTGAACGCGGGTATCGCCGAGCTCTATTTCCGCACCGGTCGCATCCGGGAGGCGGTCACGGAATCGCAGGACGTCCTGCAGCGAGACCCCAACAACCTGGAAGCCCACAAGCTGCTGGGACGTGTTTACCTGCGTTCCCTGGGAGACACCCAATCCGGCGCCCAGTCGGACGAGATGCTGAAGCTGGCCATCCAGCAGTTTCAGGAAATCGTAAAGCTGGAGCCCGACAACGCGGATAACCACCTGCTTCTTGGCCGTCTTTTTATTCTTAATAAGGATATGCTGAAGGCGGAAGACCAATTCAAGGCCGCGCGCCAGATCGAGCCTGATTCGGAAGAGGCCCTGAGCAATCTCGCAATTCTTTACAACGAAGAAGGCGATCCCAAGAAGGCCATTGCCACGTTGAACTCCGTGCCTGAAGAGCAGCGGACCTCCAAGCTCTACTCCATCCTGGGTTATACCTACAACCAGCAGCATGATTATAAGAACGCGATCAATGCTTATAAACATGCCGCCGATCTGGACAAGGACAACCTCGATGCGATGCGCGGGCTGGCGCAAAACCTGCTGACTGATGGTCAGGTGGATGCTGCCTTGGCGGAGTATCAGCAGGTCTCCGACGCCGATCCGCAGGACGCGGACGCATATCTTCGCATCTCCGATATTTATCGCCGGCAAGGCAAGCTCGACCAGGCCCTGGCCACCCTGAATAAAGCCGAGTCGCTGGTGCAGGACTCGCTTGAGGTGCCTTATAACAAGGCCCTCATCTTTGAAGCTCAGGGTAAATACGATGATGCGGTGCAGTTATTGCAGGAGCTGGTTGACCGATCCGCCAAGCCGGCGGGCAGTTATTCTCCCAATGATCGCAACAACCGTTCCATCTTTCTCGAACGGCTGGGCTCGGTGTACCGTGAAACCGGCAAAACTCAGCTTGCGGTTGATACCTTCCGTAAAATGCTTGAGCTCGGCGATGAGAATGCCGAGCGCGGTTATCAGCAACTGATTGACACGTACCGCGAAGCCAAGCAGTGGGACCAGGCCACCGAGGTCGCCAAAGAAGCGGTCAAGGCGCTGCCCAACGATCTGGATCTCAAGCTGGTGCTGGACGGCCAGCTCGCCGATACCGGCCATGCGGAGGAAGGGGTCGCTCAGGCCAAGTCTCTTTTGTCGCGCAAGCCCGACGAGGACCGCCGGGTCTATGTGGCATTGGCCCAGATGTATATCCGTCTCCACCAGTGGAAGGATGCGGAAGACGCATTGAACAGCGCTGACAAGCTTTCCACTAAGCCGGAAGAGAAGCAGTTTGTGCTCTTCCTGCGCGGCTCTGCATACGAACGGCAGAAGAAATTCGATCTGGCGGAAGAGTCCTTCCGCAAAATCCTTGCCACCGATCCGGCCAACGCAATGGTGCTGAATTATCTCGGTTATATGATGGCCGACCGCGGCTCGCACCTTGAAGAGGCCTTGGGCTATATCAAAAAGGCGGTTGATCAGGAGCCCCAGAACGGCGCTTACCTGGATTCTCTGGGATGGGTCTACTTCAAGATGAACAATATGGAATCGGCGGAGGAGAACCTGCGGAAGGCAAGCGAGCGCATTCCCAATGACCCGACCGTCCATGAGCACCTTGGCGACCTATACCATAAGACCGGGCGGCTGAAGATCGCCGCGGCCCAGTGGGAGCGCGCTCTGGATGAGTGGAACCATTCCGCCCCGGCGGATGTGGATAATGACGAATTGTCCCACGTTCAGAAAGAGCTTGAATCGGCCAGGGTCAAACTGGCCAAGCAGGGGGCCGCGAAATAGAGGCAGGCGGTCCCTGATTTAACGCGATAGACTCATTCCTACTTGGAAGCGACGATCTTATCTACCTTAATTGTCTTTCCGTGTTCTATCAGCGATCCTGTCACTTTGACCTTCCTGGCGGGAAACTTGGCGGCCAATTCCTGCTGGTCAAGACGAAAGACTTTGTGGTCCCTGCTGGTAATCAAAACGTATTTTCCGCCCATTCCCGCGCAGGATTTCACGCATAACTCATCTGTGCCACCCATCACTTTCCTGACCTGTTCATGAGTGCCGCTTTTCGAGTGGACCGCGAAAGCGCATTGCGAATCGGAGATTTCTCCAACGTACTCTTTGGATTTATTTGCAACATTGTCCGCGGCCATTGCGCATGTGGCCAGGAGGACGGTGGGGAGCAAAACTGTCGTGATTTTTTTCATTGGCTTGCGAGACTCCGTTCAAAGATTTGCGGGGGACCTGAAGCCGATTTTGCACCCCTCATTATTTAGGACTTTTGGGGGAAAAAGGGTGGGAAAGAGTATGGTGACGTTGCTTTAGTAACACTGGACTGGCTTTGCTCTCTGACTAATTGCTGGAAAGGCGGCTTAATGTCCGACTAAGGCAGACGAAAGTCAACGCCATTCTCGTCGTTTTCCTTGCGCGTGGCGTCCAGATCGAGCATGGCCAGTGGAATCTTCTTCATCACATGCGCGGTATCGAGATCGAACAAGTTCCCGCCCATGATGGCATAGTCATGCACTTCCTTCCGGCTTCCATCGCGGAACACCAGCACCGTTCCCGGTAACAGATCGTCTGGACTCTGCCTGGCGCTCGATTTGGTACCCGCCTCGGCTGCGCTGCTGGGCGCGGCAGGTTGTTTTTGGGAATCGTTGAGTGCTGCCGCTTCCGCGCCGCTGTCCTCAATTGTTGAGCGTCGTTCGAAAATCGTGCGCGCGGGTGGTTCCGGTTCTGGGGCCGCGGCCACCGGCTCTTCGTCTTGCTGCAGGATCTCTTCCGAATATCCGTATGGATAAATGGGATATACGTAACCGGGAACATAAACCGGCACGACAACGAAGCGCCGGGGATGATGATGAAAACGTCCCCGATTGAAATTTATATTCCCTGCTGAAAAACGAAAGTTCGCCGGGTCGGCGGGAACAGGCGCAATCGCGGTGGAGCGAAAAGGTCCGGTGATGGCAGTGGTCGGAAACCCGGGCGGCTGTCCATGGATCCCCGAAGCGTCGCTGAAAGACGGCATTCCATGAAAGCGTCCGCCGTCCCGTTGGGCTGCTGCGCTGAACGCCGTAAGCAGCAAGGCCGCAATCGTGGCTAGATTCAACCACCGCATACTGGTTAGATTCTACGCCTGGACCAAAAGCTTCTTCCACTCATTCCGCCGTGGAGGTTACGTCAGTAGCTGCTCCCATGATAGGCGGCCAGCGTACTCAGGATTGCATTGGCGGCCAGCATCAGGAATAAAAGCCCCGCAATCGGGCGGCGGTAGCGCAGGACCCATGCAGAGCGGTCTTCCAGCAGGTCCGCCGAGACTCCCCCGATAAAAACAAGGAGAAATGGGAGCCCCCACGCCGGAAGTCTGAACCCACTGAAGCCTTCCGCCGGGGAATGACCAGGCATTATAAGAAATAAAAGACATCCGGAAAGCAGGGGAGCGGTGTTGCCGAAATAACGCGCGCGCGGCCAGCTTGCGTAAATCGCCAGGCAAAGCAGGAACAGCAGGACGAATATCCAACTGCCTGGATGGGAGAGGAATTGCGCTGTTCTTCCCGCAGCCACCGTAAAGGAAATTTTTGTGTTCTCGACTGCTGCCGCCTGGAAGCGGTAGTTTGCCCATACCAGCAAAGCCCCGATGAGAGAGCTCAGAGCAAGCACGCCGATGCCCGCTGCCCTGCGGCCCGGAGCTAGATAAAGAATGAATGCCAATCCTAAAACCAGGCCCGTCACGGCGGCCGCCAAGTTCGCGGCTGCGGTAAGCCCGATGGCCGCTCCTAATAACAGGATACGCAAGCGCCACATGCGCGCCGGAGCATACAGTGTATGTCCCACGCCAATGGCGGTGAAGACCAGCCCAAAAATCCCCCACGCAACCAGAATATCGGGACGAGCGGTCGCGCTATAAAAAATCATCATGGGAGAAAAGCAGTAGAGTCCAAGCGCCACATAACCGCCGCAATTTCCATAAAGCCGGCGCGCTACCCACCAGAGCGCTGCCCCCAGCCATAAACCGAAGAGCGCGAAGGGCAGGCGCGTAAGCCAGCGGCTGGGAGCGGCGTAGATCCTTCCCTGACCTTCGCCAATATGGAGCTTTTGCATCAGCTTCGGGAGCAGCGCGACGATGCGCACCGTCAATGCATTCTCGTCGCTATGCAATGCTCCCGGAGTGGAAAGATTCAGCGGCGCGCTTGACCATGAGCGTTTGCTGGCGAAGGCTGTGCGCAACTCCTGTTCGTCCAGCGGGCGGGCGCTGACCACGTAAAGGGATTGCAGAAGAAAAGCCAGCAGCAGTGCTGCGGCAATCTTCTGCGGCCGCTGGATTTTGAATTTCGGCAAGTTCCTCGCCATGGTGAATAGAAAGTTCTATCACGCCGCCGGATTTATTGCCGCGCAAATCATGCCGGAAAGAGCAGTAAGGCTGGACGTCCATCCCATCCAGCAAGCGCGATCTATCTTCTGCCCCGGAATGGAAGGCTGCCGCCGCGCGGGGTCACGGGCTTGCCGTTGTAATCGCGGGGATAAACCACCACATAGCGATGCGGTCCCTCTCCGGCGCTTTCGGTCTTCACATCGTCCCACTCTCGCATTACCAGATGGACGATGCGCCGCTCCCGTGAATTCATCGGGCTGAATTCATAAGGCTGGCCGGTCTTGCGGACTTTTTCGGCGGCGACTTCCGCGGCCAGGCGCAGCTCTTCGGCCCGCAGGGCCTTGAAGTTCATGCTGTCGAAGCTGACCTTCTCGTGCTCCTCGGTTTCGAGGCGAAGAATCTTGGCGCTTATATGCTCAAGCGAACGCAGAAGCTCGCCGCCTCTTTCTATGAGCAATGGACTGTCGGGACCGGCAAGTTCCACCAGGATCTCGGGCTGTCCCCATTGCGACGCATCGCCGTTCGGCTTTGCCCCGGCGGTAATCCGATATTTCAGCCGGAAGCCGCCGTGCGCAATTAAGGTTTTAAGGAATTGATCGATCTGTTTTGCGGCTGCAAGCCGATCTTGTATAGGCATGAATTTTCACCTGGCCGGCCATTAGGCGGTTCACTTCCATCAGCGTCCACGGTACGACAAAGAATAGCGGATTGCGCTTGCGGCGGCAATCCGGCAGTCCGGGGAAAAAGCGGTCCCCCTTGCCGCTGTTATCTTTTTTGCGCCCGCTTCTGCATGACCGCGCGCATCTCCCGCCCAAACGATGTGCGGTTAAAGATCATTTGCTGCACGATCCCGATCAGGTTTCCCGCCGCCCAGTACAGCACCAGTCCGGCGGAGAGCTTCCATGTAAATACCCCCAGCATGATCGGCATGGCCACCTGCATGACCTTTTGCTGCGCTGGATCCATTCCGCCTTGCGGAGTCATCGCCTGCATGAAGAACATGGAAGTAATAAACAGGATGTTGAGCAGATGATGAGGATCGGCGGACGATAAATCATGGAGCCACAGCCAGGGCGCATGACGCAGCTCGATGGCGATGCCCAGCATGGTGTAGAAGGCCCACAGGAATGGGAGCTGCAACAGGGTTGGGAAGCACCCTCCGATTGGGTTGACCCCCTCGCGTTTATGCAGCTCCTGGATCTCGCGGTTCTTGTCCGCCTGGCGCGGATCGGTCAGCTTATATTGCCGGTACCTGTCGTTGATCGCCTTCAATTGCGGCTGGATCTTCTGCATCTTCAACGCCGATTTCATGCCGGAGATGCGCAGCGGCAGGAGCGCCAGGTTGATGATCACCGTCAGGATCAATATCGCCCAGCCGTAATTATGCACCCAATGCTCATAAGTCCACTTGAGCCACAGGAAGAGGGAACGGGAGACGATGCTGAAGGTGCCGAAATCCACCAGGCCTTCTAGATTGCGGCTGCTCTCCACCCCGGGCGCCTGGTTGGGATGGACCCTGGAGAGCACATCCAATTCCTTGGGACCAACGAAGATGCGTTCGCGCGTGGTTCCAGTGGGACTGCCTACCGCCGCTCCCAGCACCGAAACATTGTCGTGCTCATTGGGATCGGGCTTGTCCAGGTTTTTTGGGATGTCGATGGTGTTGTGCAGCGTTACCAGCGTGGTCGAATTTGGATCATCCGGCAAAAAAACCGTTGCGAAGTACTGGTCCACCGTGCCCGCCCACAGGAAGGGCCCGTTGATGGTGGCGCCTCCAGCCACCTTCTTATAGGAGGTCCGCTCGATCTTGTCGCTGCGTTCCAGATCGACGCGCGCGGCGGCATAGGAAGCTGGGACCGTCTCGTCCCCAAACCCGGCGGGCCACATGGGATAAGCTGCCACCGTGCTACCTTTTTGCGTGACCGAGCTCTCTACCCCGACCTGGTAGCTGTTGGGATTGAATGTGAATTTTTTGTAGACGGTTACGTCATTGTCGCTGTATTCAAAGGTCAGCGTGGCTGGGGGCTGCACTGTGGTAGCGCTCGTCGGGGCTCCATCCTGAACAAACAGCGCCGAATTCAATTTGCTTTCCAGGCCCTGATCGTAGGTGTAGAGCGAAAGCGGATACCCGTATTGCGCCGCCGCGATGGTGTTCACCAGTTCCAGCGGCCCCCCTTTATCGTCGGTATATTTTTTGAGGACCCACGATTTGACCTGCGCTCCTTTGTTGGTGAATGTGATCCGGTAAAACTCGTTTTCGACCACGGTTTCGGATTCGGAGCTGCCCTGTTTGCTACCGGCTGCGGCGGCTGCGGGATTATGGACTGGAGATGCCGGAGCGGCGCTGCTTGCATTATTCGGCTGCGGAGTCTGCACTGCGGCGGGAGTGCCCGGTTTTTGTTCGGGTTTCGCATAATACTTCGACATGAACTGCTGCGTGATCAGGATCACCACAAAGGTGAGGGCAAACGCCAGCAGCATGCGTCCGGTCGTATCTTGATTATTGGGATTCTGGAAGTCTTTCAATCTTAATTTTTCCTGTGACGAACAATTTTGTTGGGATTCAGCCTTAAGCTCTAGTCTATATGACGGCTATGCCGAGTAGCCCGCGGAGCGTGGCCGGAAGCCGATTGCGCCTTGTTCCCGACCATATTCTTCAGGATGGCTCTTGCCTTCGCTCCGAGGGTTATTTCACCGGATCGTATCCTCCGGAGCTGAACGGATTGCAGCGCAGCAGCCTCCAGGCCGCTTTGCCACCTCCTCGCAGCCATCCATGGCGCGCCACCGCCTCAGCCGCATATTCGGAACAGGTGGGCACGAATTTGCATCGCGTCCCGAAGAGCGGAGACACCCATCTCTTATAAAAACCGAGCAGCCATTCCATTCACTACCTCTGCTCACCTGCCTTTGCCAGAATTCGATTTCCTGGCCGCCGGCTTGCGCGGCTTGGCCCTTCCCTCTGGCGGCCCGGCTAAATCGGCAGGCTGGGCCTTCTCCTGCACGACCTGAAGAGTACGGCGCAACTCCTCCGCGAGTTGGGCAAACTCCACGTTGAGTGCGGATTTCTTGGGATTAATTACCACATCCACCGGAATGCTGAGAGGCGCGAGATGCAGGCGGACGGCGTTCCGGATGCGACGCTTGATTCGCGTCCGCAGCACCGCCTTGCCTAAAACACGGCCCACTGTAATACCGATCCGCGGACCGGAATATTTCGCTCCCTCGCTCCCTGCCTCCAGCGGCCGCAGCAGATAAAACCCAGTGAGGCTGGGAGAAAAATGCCGCCGTCCATATTCATAGACGCGCTGAAAATCCGCCCGGCGCAGCAATCGGGCCTGGCGGGGAAAGCGCTGAGATACGGAAGAGGCGGCAGTCATAATCCAGTCCCCGAAAACAGAGATCCAGAGTCTTCGGACCGGCTATTTGGCATAACGTGGATTGAGTCTTGTTCCGAACAGAAAACCGTCGCGGTTAATCGCGATAGCCTGGCTTCACCGAGACGCGCTTGCGTCCCTTGGCACGGCGTCTTGACAGTACCGCCTGGCCACTCTTGGTCTTCATGCGGCTACGAAAGCCGTGGGTCTTGGACCGCTTCCGGCGGTTGGGTTGAAATGTGCGCTTGGGCATTCAGTATTGCGCTCCTACAGAATATATTTGCCGTTAATAAGCAAACCTTGAGTATAACAGTTGTCCATTCTGAATGGCCACTTTTGGAAGTGGCTGAAGCGGGAACCGGAAGAGCAGGATCGTCTGTGGAATGATTGTGACAGAGCTCAGGCTTTATGCGGCCCGATCTATCTTCTCGGGCTTCTCGGGCTTGTCGGGCGCTTGTTCCTCGCGTCCCACTTTTTCAGGATATGGTTTGGTGAGGGTGGAGTTCGGCTGGTCGCTCGCTCCCATAAAAAAAAGTACGACCAGCACCAGCATGACTGCTTCGACGGCGAGAAATAATGTAATCCAGCTCACAATCAGATTAGATGCAGGTTTTCAACTAAAGGAAAACACGGCAATTATGGCAATTTTTCAGCTCCAAACCAGCCCCCCGAAACGATCGCCCCAAATTGGTGCAACTCTATGTATCTGCACAAGTTATGTGGCAGTAGAAGTTTTCCACACAGGGGAATAAATTGTGCTAGTATCCATTCAGATCAATGAGCATTTATTGAAATTGTTCCCCTGTCTGACGCCCTTCGCGACGCAGACCTCAGGCCAGCAAAAATTGAAAATTTCCTCAGCCCCCAACGCGCAGATGCCGCCACTTCCTGTGCTTTGACTGAGATTAACGACTGATTGGAAGCGTCTTTTGGGGCCTTCCAGTTGGTGTGGATTTGAAAAAATGTCGCTTTCTTCTTCTACTACCGCAGTAGCACAAGTCAACCCATGGATGCGGATCCTGGGGGCCCTCGAAAAAAAAGTAAATCGCCACTCCTATGACACCTGGCTGAAGCCGACCCGTTACAGCCATGTGGCCGGAAAAATTCTGTTTGTGCGCGTGCCCACTCCGGAGTTCCGTCATATTGGAGACAAATATGGAGATCTCATATACGAGGCGGCCGATTCGCTCGGGCTTGAATACGAGGATTTTCAGTTTGTCACCCACGAGGAGGACCCCTCGGTAACGGCAAATCGTCCTCCCGAAGCCGGATTCCCAGCCGCATCCGCCGGAAATGGCGCTGCCGCCCGGGCCGGGGCCTCTGCGGGACCTGCTCCGTCGCAAAGCCGCTTTGACTGGGAGACTGCGGCGCAACTCAATCCCAAGTACACCTTTGACGCCTTTGTGATTGGCAGCGCAAACCAGTTCGCACATGCCGCCGCCCAGGCGGTTGCGGAGCGGCCTTCCAAGGCCTATAACCCGCTGTTTCTCTATGGCGGTGTGGGTATGGGTAAGACCCACCTGATGCAAGCCATCGGGCATACCGTCAAAAAGCACCAGCCGCATGCCTCTATCTGCTATCTCTCCAGCGAGAAGTTCACCAATGAGATGATCAACTCCCTGCGGTATGACAAAATGACCAGCTTCCGCGACAAGTTCCGTAACGTGGATGTGCTGCTCATTGACGACATTC
>CAYTQA010000058.1:0-12494 GCA_964439495.1 uncultured Terriglobales bacterium
CCTGCGCCATGCTGCGGAGCGAGAGGGGGACCCTGGACCACTCGCCGATGAAGACGCTGTACACCTCCATCCCGCGGTTTAGCCGCGGGAGCACCGCATAGATCTTTGGTCCCCACGGATTGATCAGTGTTGCAACCGCCGTAAGCGCCAGCCAGGGCCATCCTTTTTGCAACCGTTCGAGTGCAGCGGTCCGGCGAGAGGAAAAGGGCAGTTCGAAGGCCTCGATCAACAGATAGGCGGCCATCAGTCCTATTCCGCTCATAAAGCCCGGATGAAGATTGACCCACAGCAACATCAAAATGGGCAGGAGCCATAAATGCGCTCGCGCTCCGCGATGGAAGCGCCAAAGTTCCGCAAGAAAGGCCGCGAACAGCAATGTAGTGAACAGGTCAGCCCGCGGCGCCGTACGGATGGCGATAAACGGTACCGCTAATATCGCCAGAGCGGCGGGGATGGCGCCGCTCTTTCGCGTCATAAGTGCGATCGTCGCCGCGCAGGCGAGCGCGCAAAACCAACTCAGGCCTGCATATCCGGCAGCAAGGAACAGCCAATAGAACACTACCCCGGAGAAAGGCGGATATATCCATTCTTTTCCCGCGGCCGTGTAGGAGAAGACATCGTAGCTGGGAATTTGATGATGCTGAATGATGTACCGGCCAGTGGCCAGTTGCCATCCCAGATCAGGGTCGCTCACCGTGCGCAGGCCGGCAAAGAGAGCGTAAACGATCGCCAGCAGTATGAAGACGCGCACCGCTATGCCGTGAATCCGTTCCGCAGGCAGACCCATGAATGGCCCCTGGCTCAATGGTGGAGCTGGCTTGCGACCTTCCGTCTCCCGCGCGATGGTTTCATACGGCATAAAAATCTCTCCCGGCTAGGTCCAGCACCCAAACATGCAGTCCCATGGCGCTTCCAGATGCGTCATCCTGGGATAGCAAAATAAAAAAAAGATCATCGAGGCTATCAGCGTTAAGAAGCTCAGGCGCACGCCGAAGAGGCGGCGTTGACCGCTTCTGTGGAGCACAAGCGCGATCGCCACCCCCAGGAACATGGCCGCCGGATAGTAGTAATAGTAATAACTGACCTTTCGCGGAGTCACCGCCCATTGCAGCAGATTGGCTGCGTAAAACAGCACAACCAGCGTCTCCGGCAGGGGCAGCTTTTGCCATATCCGCCGCGCGCAGATCGCCAGCGCGACCAATCCGCCCCACATTACGACAAAGTTGCCCATCAGATAAGAGAGGGCCCGCTGTGGAGAGGCGCTGAACGGCCATCTGTACCAGGGAAGATGAATTGCCCGGTTGCCCTTGACCGCTTTCAGGAAGCTCCACATGAAGGCGTGCAGCCTGGCTACCTCCCTCAGATCAAAAGGACGGTCCACGGTCCGGAACAGTGGAACGTAAGCCGCGAGAAGATAAGTAAAGAGCGGCAGGACGATCAAAGCGAAAATCAGCAACGGAAATCCCGCTTGCTTGAGGTTGCGCGCGCCACGCGCGAGGCCTTCATTCCGCAGCGCTCGTCCCCGAAGAGACAACAGAACGCCGGCGACCGCGATCACCACGGCCCAGGTTGTAAGGGCATTCCACTTGCAGCTTCCCGCCAGGCCAAACATCACTCCGGTAACCAGCAGAAGCGCCCGCCGCGCTCGCGCGCTCATGTCCAGGTGGAGGGCCGCCGTAAAGCCCACCAGCGCCCACATGACGAACATGAACATGAACACATCCAGCATGGCAGTCCGCGACATTACGAAGAGGAAATTATTGAACAGGGTCAGGGCCGCCGCAAGGACCGCATGGAAGGAGTCGCGCAGGAGGAGATAGCTCCATAGGAAGATTGCGGCCAGCGTCATTGCTCCGGAAACAGCGCTGGCAATACGCCAGCCCAGAGGACGGTCCCCGAACAGTCTGATTCCCAACGAGATCAGGTACTTGCCCAGCGGCGGATGCTCCGGGTTCGGATTGGGCGCATGGGCCAGCAATGCCTTCGCCGAGGAGACGTAAGCCTGCTCGTCATAAACATAAGAAGGAGGCCGTTGAATTCCAATCACGAACAGCAACAGAGAGCTCACGGTTAGGATAAGGCAGGTGAAGAGGGTCCTGGGACAGAGCACTTTTCCGGTGGGCGCAGTGAGATGGAACGCATGTTGGGGATGGGCGACATCCTTCACGGCCATTGCTGTCGAGCTCCGCTCAACCGGGCAGTCTTTCTCCGACACCGACGATTTCATGCTGAAGCGGCTCTCGAACTCATTTCAAATGCCCAAAAGGGGATAGAGAATAAACGCTATCCTTGCAGGCAGGAAATGTCGATATCATCCGAGGCCCCGGCTGGTTACTTTCGGCATTTGTAATTTTCCCCGGCCTGGACTACTCCTACAATGTCTTGCTTTTTCTTTCAATCGGGTCCCTGGATCGCGCCCTATACTAGGCGGTACAGGCCTTTAACGCGATCGTAACCTATGCCCGTCTTAACCAAGCCCCCTACGGTGATGGCAGTCCCTACCGGCCCCCTTCAAGTTGGGGCCGCTGATGGGGAGCCGCTTGCCCTTTCCGTGGTCATCCCCACGTATAAAGAGCGGGACAACCTTGGGGAGCTGATCGAACGCCTCACCGATTTGTTATATCCGCTGCTGGGCGATTCCTTCGAGCTGATTGTCGTGGACGACGATAGCCCCGACCGCACCTGGGAAGTTGCCTGTGAAATAGCCGAAGACAATCCTCATGTGTGCGTCCTGCGCCGCTGCAATGAGCGGGGATTGGCGACGGCGGTGGTGCGGGGATGGCAGGTTGCGCGTGGAGAAATATTGGCGGTCATGGATGCCGACCTGCAGCATCCTCCCGAGCTCATCGCGCGCTTATGGACGCTCCTTCAGCAACGCGATATTGATCTGGCGGTCGCCAGCCGCCATGGGAATGGGGGCCGTGTAGGCGATTGGAACCTCTTCCGGCAGATGTTCTCATTGGGCGCGCGACTGGCCGGCATGCTCCTGCTGCCAAAGGTACTGGGCCGCGTCAGCGACCCCATGAGCGGCTGTTTTGCCGTGCGGCGCTCCTCGCTGCGGAACGTCACCCTCAAGCCCAAAGGCTACAAAATCCTTATCGAAGTGCTTAGCCGCGCCCAGCTCAAAGGGATCAGGGAGATCGGCTATGTCTTCTCCTCCCGGCACCTGGGCGAGAGCAAGGTCACGCTGCGCGTATGCCGGGATTATGTGCTGCAACTACTCCAGCTCCGCCTCGAATCGCTCACCCGCAAGCGCCTGCCAAGATAAGTCTGCAAAGCCGGAATTGCTGCACAGGATGTACGTTCACAACTTTTCTTTCATCGTTGAAAAACCTGTAACCGCATTTAAGACCTGTACTTCCCTCGGGGTCCTTCGCTCGCACTGAGTGCTCGCTCTGGATGACAATTCATAGAGAGTTTTTAAAATTCAATATTAATTATTCTCCAGCCATCTCTATTCAATTTTGTCATCCAGAGCGCCGCGTCCCCTTTTACTTCTCTCTTATAATTTTGTCATCCGGAGCGCAAGCGAAGGACCCCGAAAATGCTTCGTGCTTAATTGCAGCTTCAGGCTTTCTGATCCATGCCCAATTGTCATTCCGATGGAGCGCAGCGACGAGGAATCCCTATTGCAAATGGAATGCTCGCCGCTTTCATCGTTGAAAAACCTGTAACCGCATTTAAGACCTGTACTCTCTCGGGGTCCTTCGCTCGCCCTGCGTGCTCGCTCTGGATGACAATTCATAGAGAGTTGTCAAAATTCAAATATTAATCATTCTCCAGTCATCTCTTCAATTTTGTCATCCAGAGCGCCGCCTCCTCTTTTACTTCTTACTTAATAATTGTGTCATCCAGAGCGCCGCGCGAGGCGAGCTTGCGAGCCAAGCGCAAGCGAAGGACCCCGAAAATGCTGCGTGCTTAATTGCAGCTTGAGGCTTTCCAACGATAATTGCCCGTTTGCGAGTGAAGCAAATTGCGATTTCACTTCGACAAAACAATCGCCTGGCGTTCGGCATCTTCTGTCTGGGCGGCAAAGGCGCTGAACTCAGGATATTGTTGTGGCGCGATCCTCTGGCTGGCAATGTCGAAATCGCGGAAGAGCTCCAGGGTATGGGCGTCGCGCAGCCGGAAGCTGGTTTTGAAGCTGCCGAAAAGCGAGGTAAAAGACGCATCCTGCGGCAAAGACCGCAGCACAACCTCCTCCGGCAGATGAATCACATAATGCGCGGTCTCCCTGAGCGGGACCTCGATCAGCATGGGATACGTTCGCTGGGGCGCGCTGGCGTACATGGTCCGCAATGAGAGTTGCGGGATGGGCTGCTCGATCTGGACGGCAGCCTTGTTCCAGCGAATAAAATTTTCCACCCTGCATGATATCTCGAGCGCGAGCGGCCGATCCCAATCGTCCTGATTGGAGATGCTCCCTTTTACATTGGCCGCGCCGGGCAATAGCCTGCCCGCAAGCTCCTCATAAAAAGCTTGAAACTGCTCGGGAGAGAGTTGCCTGAGGGTGGAACGCATCTGCGAGCTGCGCCAGCTTCCAAACTGTATGCGCAGGGAGGCGCGCAGCGAACCGTCATTTTGCAGGGTAAGGTCGCCATCGGCAGTGCTGCGCTCATCCCCCTGGCTTTTGACGATTACGGTCCTGGGCTGCCGGGCATCGGGGTGCAACGCAATTACCAGCGCCGGCTCTCCATTCACTGCCGGCGATAAGGCCCCAATCCCAAGTCCATCAGGATAGGGATCGGCAATGATGGAATTCCACCTGCCATCGGAGCGTTGAAAACCAAGGCGCACCAGCGGATGCCGATAACACGAATCATGAAGACATTCAGCGCTCGCCCCCGCCTCCGCCGCGAGCATGAGATCGGCCTTGATCCCCAGGGCGGAGGCCAGCGAGACAAGCAGGGCGGAGCGGCTGCCCTCGCCCGCTTGCAGCGTCTCACCCGCCGAAGTCACATCCTCGTTGCGCCAGTCATCGTCGGTAATGCGGATGGATGAGGCCACGAATTGGTAGAGCGCCTGGATGGTCTCCTGAATATTGTCGCGCCGCAGTCCCTCCGCCGTCGCCTGCAAGTGAGGCGTGATCTGCGAAGCTTCAATCAGCGCGTTGCGATATTGTTCCACCGCATCCGGAAGATGAGAGCGGTCCAGCGCAATTATGCGGAGCTCGGGGCGGCCATACTCCCCGGGCGACGCGGGCTCGGGGACGATGGGCGGTAAGTCCCGCACTCGCCATATCTGCGTCTTTTTCCCATTTGTAATTTCGGTCTCGGGTGAAGGCAGGGAAGGGGAGGCCCACACGAATGGCTCCTGGTCCGCGGGAGAGAGGACCGCATATTGCGCCTCCCGCGTGCTGGCATTGGGGAAGCCGAAGGCAACATTCAACTCATCCGGGACCACCGCCAGGGCGCGAGCTTCGAAATGTTGTACATATTCAAACTCCACCGCGTCTCCATAGGTGAGCGAAGGCATGGAAATGCCGCGCTTGTTGTCGCTCAACTCGGGCTCCACAAAGCCGCCGCTTGTCTTCAGGGTACGCAGCTCAAGCACGCGAGCGCCGGGCGGCGTTACTACCTCTCCAAAGTCCGCGATCGTGCTCTTGTCCCAGACTTGCACGAGAGAATGATGATAGAAATCGGCTGAGCCCGATGGATGCAGGAGCAGAACGCGATCGTCAAACCGCACCGTCGCCCCCGATTGCGCCTCCGAGGGGTCTGGCTTTGCAAATTCTTTTAAGGCATCCCGCCGAAAGGGCGCAAGCTCCTCCAACTCCTGAAAGCTGTGGGAATGGAATGCATTGAGGACCACTTCAGGATGGGAGGCCATCTGCCGGAAGCGCTCAGAGTTTGGGCTGATCCGGGCCAGCTCCGCGGCCTGCTCCCGCGCGCGCTTCATATCTCCGCCTTCCACCACTTGACGGATGAGCGAAACCTGGTGCAGCCGGTCGAGTGGATGGACGCTGACAAATTCTTCCATGCTGGCCAGCGCCAGATCCCGCAAGCCGCGCCGCTCCATGGCCTCCCAATAGAATGATGGAGCTTCGCCGCAGCGCTCCAGTTGGCGCTCAAGCTCGGTTGCGCGGCTGAATTCGTGGGAGTTGGAATAAAATTTTTCCGCCTCCGCGACCGCGCTGCAATCGGGATGCAGGCGCAGGCGCTCTTCCAATGCTTCCTTTCTCTCCGCCTGCCATCCGAAATGGCTGGCGATCTCGTACTTCATCTCCTGCGCCCTGGCGGAATAAGGGACCACCGATAGCGCTCGGCCGAGATGCTGAAGCGCCTCTTCATAGCGTTCATTGCCCTCGGCGATTCCCGCCAGCGCCAGTTCGGCGGCAGCGGCATCCGGCGCGCGCCGTAGAATGGCCTCCAGCTTGGAGGCTTGCATGTTTCCGTCGGAATAAAGGCGTGAAGCAAGCAGGAGCATAGGCAGGGAAGTACGGTTCTCCGGAAGCGCGGCGATGAGTTTTTCCGCCGCATCGTAATTGCCTCTCTGGTATTGGCTGGCTGCCTGAATGTAGCTCTGCTCAGGGAAAGACAATTTCAAGTCGCCGCGATTCGCGGCATTGTTTTCGGCCTCCGCGTGGATAAAAGATATTCGGAACGGAGATGCGGAGGGCAGAAACTTAACGAAGATCTCGTTCTTCCCGGCCCGAAGGAAGGTCCGTTTGGTCACGATCTCAGCGCCCTTCCGGAAGCGATCGTCCTTCAGCAGGGAGGGACGGCCATTGATCAAAATTTGCAATGTCCCTTTGCTTTCGACGCGCAACAGATAATACCCAGCCTGCGGCGCAACGTATTCACTGCTGCCATAGGAAAGGCCCTCGTCGGCAAAGTAATCGGGCAGGCCCACGATCCCGTTTTCGAAGTAGAAGCTTTCCGGGATGTGTTGTCCGTATTTCGATCTTAAGAGCAGGTCGTCTTCCGGAGGCCAGCTTCGGTCGAAATCGATATTAGAAAGGTGCCCGATTCCGCCCACGATCCTCCAGCGAGTAGTCAGGCCGGCGATCTTCGCCAAAGAATCCATGGCAGGGCCGGGATATCCATCCTCTTCAGCGTCAATCAGTGCCAGCGCTAATGGAGCTGAAAAAGAACTGCCCTTTTTTGAAAGTCTTTCCAGCGCCGGAGCAATGGAGCGGAACGCAAGCGTATTGGCGCTGTTATTCGCGATCCGTCCCAGCGCGATCTGAAGCCGCGCATCGTCCGCACTCCCCGGAGAAGAGATTAAGTCTGCCGCGGCCTTGAGCTCCATCTGCGCCTCGGCTTTCAAAGCCGCTGACTCCATCAGGACAAACAGCGCATTGCGGTCCACCGGATTCTTTCCCAGTGCTGCCCTGGCTTTGATTTGAGCATCGGCCAGATTCGAATCTTCAAATAACGCCTTTGCGGCAGTTTGGTCCTCCGGCTGGAGGGACGACCGGCGATTCATTGGCTTTGATTGATGTTGCGCCAGGCAGGCGAGGCCTAAAGAAAAAAGCCAGCATAGAAGGATCGCGGGGCCGGCAGCCTTCCTCACGGGACCGCCACCTGCAGCTCGCGACGGAAGCTCTCATCCAGGGTCTGTACAAAGCTGCGAAATGCGGAGTACTCCTCCGGCTCGATCCTTAATTTTCGGAATTGCACCGAGCTGTAAACCACAAGCTCGTCGTTCTCCCGCGTGTAGCGTAACGTGGCGGAGCCAAATTGATTGTCCAGACGGACATCCTCCGGCAGGGAAAGAAGGGTGACGCCTTTTGTCAGGCTGATATGCAATTCCTCTTCGGTGGTCCACGGAGCGGAAAAGAGCAACGGCTGCCGTCTCTCCGCCGGGGCAGCCAGGGCAGCGAGATACGGACGAGGTATCCAGGAACTTGGAATGGAAATACTGCCAGTTTTTCTTACCGGTTGGATCTCTCCACGATAGCTCAACGTGAAATCTTCTTCCAGGTTGCGCTCCCCGGGAACACTCACCGCCTGAATCTCGACCGAGGGCAGCACCTGGGCCAGTCGCCCTCTTACAAACTCCTGCTGGCGGTCCACGCGCTCGCAATCGCGCCGCATGTCCGGGGCGTCCTGTCCGCGCACGTAATTCACGCCGGAAAAACGCAGGGTCCCGTCCGCCTCCAACTGCGCCTGGACCGAGCGCCAGGTATAGTTGTCGAGCGGCGACGAAACTGGAATCTGCCGCAGCTCTGCATCTCCGCTGGGGTTTACGATGAGCGCCATCGCCCCCTGGTCTTCCGTGGGCAGCTCCCGCAGCCCGGAGAACTCAGCGGTCCCATCCAGCCATAAATCGTATTTAGGAACGTAAGCAATCGCGTGGTCGAAGATGGCCACCGAGGCAGGTTGCGCCTCAACCTTCCCCATGGCGTGGGTGCGCACCAGAGCAATTTCCGCGTCGATGTTCATGGCCCGCAGCATGGCTATGATGAGGCTGGCCTTGTCCTTACAGTCCCCGAACTTGCGGGCGAAGGTTTGCGTGACCGGATATGGCTTGTAGCTGAAGATCCCGAACTCCAGGGCGACATAGTGGGTATTTTTCACCACGTATTCATGCACCGCCCGGATTTTCTCCAGCTCGGTATGGTTCTCCGTGCGGATCCATTGAATCACCTGCTCCAGGGAAGCGTCCAGGGCGAATTGCGGCGCGATGAGCTGGGCGTACCAGCGTCCCAGCTCCTGCCAGGACTGCACGCTGGAAACATGGATGTAGGGCGCCTGTTCCGACCATGACGGGCTGCGGCTCTCGCGTATGACCGCATTTACGTCGTTCCCCTCCCAGCGATACACGTTTGATTCGAGGCCGCTCGTTTGCTTCGGACCAGCCAGCTCCTTTTGGCTGTAATACACCTTGAGTTCGCGGGGGGCGATCAGCACATATCGCTGGAGGTCTTCATGGAGCTCCGATCCGAAGGAGACCATCTCGGCGAAGTAATGGCCGTAAGGATTCTCTTTGGCCAGCGGAGTGACGCGATACTCCAGCGCGATCACGTCTCCGGGCTGCAGATGGGCGAAGCGGATGTTGCGGGCGCGGACGTCATAATACATCGCGCTCTGCGCGTCGGCAACGGAGCTGTCGCCCAGGTCCTCCGCCTCAATCCTGGTTCCTCCGGCTCTAACGATTTCGGCCCGAACCACGGTGAGCTCTTCCGACCCCGGCGAATAACGGATACTTTGCTCTTCATAGCGTTCCGCCTCATTCAGCGAGCCGATCGCCATCACCTTCTGAATATGGATACTGCTCAGGTACGAGGCAGAGAGCCTTTGAATGCGCACCTCAGCCAGAATCCGGGAGCTTTGCCGCTCGGTCGATGGCCGCGCGCGCCACTTCGTCGCCAGCATCGCCACATCTTCCATATACCGCGCATCCGGGTCCTGCTCCTTCCAATGCGGCGCATGGCCGGAAAGCAATTTGCGCAATGCCTCGGAGGCGGCAATGTTGTCCTCCGCGGGAGGAAATAAGACCGCCTGCGCGGAATGCTTCACCAATTCTTCACGGGCGCCAAGCAGTTCCGGACCGTCAGGAGTGTAGTTGAGGGCGGCATCGATCTCTGCCAGGGCTTCTTTCTGCCTGCCGGACTGATTTTCCAGCGCGATCAGCTTTTCCAGAAGAAAGAGATTATAAGGATGCAGGCGATGCAGCTCTTTGTAATCGTCGAGCAGCGCCGGCGCGTCGAGCGCCTGTTCATCCAGCCTGATCTTGAGCTGCTGCGATGCTTCCTGGGCAAAACTCTGCGTGTAGACGGCATTCGCCAGCGCGCGAGCACGTTCAAGAAGGCCAAATTCCGCGTACTGGTTTGCCAGCGCCGACTTTAAACGGATTGACAGCTCCGGCCTGGAGAACAGCCCATTGATTTGCGCTAACGCGGCGGCGGAGTCGCCCTCCTCCTGATTGAGTTCATGCAGAAGCGCCACCGGCGCTGACTCGCAGGGACGCCGCTCAAGCACCGCATTGAGAAGGACGATGGCCTTGTAATTTTCTCCCCGGGAAGAATAAAGCTCCGCCGATTTCAGGCTGGCCGGCAGGAAGTCCGCGTCCAGGGAGAGCGCGCGGTGCAGAAGGTCCAGCTTTTCCGTCGGATTATTGCTGTTCTGCGCCATTTCAAACAGGCGCTCAGGGGTCGGCGCCAATGCTGCCGCCTTCTGCAGATGGGTGGCGGCCTCGGCCATGCGGCGGGAGCGCTCCAGCCAGAAAAGCGTCTCAAAGTTTATAGCGGTCGGGGCTGCATCGAGCTGCGCGCGCGCAATGGACAAAAGATCGTCGGCAATGATTTTGGCAGGACCCTCGCCGGTAACGCCACGAGCGAAGGCTTCAGTTCCAGCAGGTGTGGAGGATGGAAGGGAGATGCCATTTCCGGCGATGTCGCTGATGCGCACTCCCACGCGAAAATCTGCCTGGGGAGAGGCGCGAAAGAGACGGACCCGAAGACGGTTTACTCCGGCTTCCAGATGGACGCTGGCCCGATATTGATCGAAGCTGAGCTCTTGCGGACCCTTGATCTGCACCATCGGCCCACGATTCACTTCGACTGCGGCTGGCGCGGCGGTGCTGAGACGAAGTACCACATCCTGCGCGCGGTCCGATTGTATCCAGCTTTCGAAAGTGACATAAGCAGCATTCGGTGCCGCAGCCTCGCCCGCTTCCAGCCATGGGCCTGGAGGCATGGCAAATGGCCTCCAATGCGATCCATCTGCCTCGATGGGGAACTCGGCATCGGAGATTCGCCAGCTTCGCGGATATCCCAGCGCCGTGTAGCGGCCTTCCATGCTGCTGAATTCCCTGCGCTGGATGGAGAGCAGCAGGGAAAGAAATCCTGCCTCTGTCCGCGCCAGCGGCGAAAGCGTCAGGGATGGCAGGGCTGAAGATGGACCAGGGCGATTGGAACTGCCGCCCGCAATCACTGCATCCACCTGCGCCGGATCGGAGACATCGTTGCGGAGATCGTAAATCCTCTCCAGCAAGGCTGCCTGCAGTGGGGCCTGGTCGTTGGATGTGGAAGCTGCTGCCCGTAGCTCTGCCACCAGCCCATCGAGTTTCTGGTCGTACCATTGGGTTGATTTTTGCGGAGCGAAAGCGCAGGGCAGGGAAGTGTGGGACGAATCGGAGGGCAGCGAGGCGGGTCCTGCCGCAAAGATCGCGGAGCTGCTTGGAAATAGCAGAAGCCAGGCTAACAGCCAGCGCCGATTCATACTCCTCCGGTCCACTCGGTCGAAGGCAACTCTGCTCTATCGCCATATACGGCAACCCCGGCAGCTACGAACTGCCGGGGACCGGGTTACCTCGATATTCACTGCGTCCTCTGTGCGTTTCCCCCGGATTCACTCCGTTGGCAGAGGGAGTAGCGAACTCAATTGAGCGGGTTAAGGTAAAAGAAGTATGCTCCTGACGGGATTGCAGGCAAATGCAAAGAAGCACTTAAAGCGCTACGAATAAAACCTTATGGACGGAATGGAACTTTCGGAACCTGCGACCGCTTAAAAAAAAATCTATGCAATATATAAGCATTCGCGGAAGCGAGTTCCGGTTGGAAATAAACGCCGCAATCTAAGCTTGCGCCTTGAAAAATTCGTTAAACTAGTGCTTGTTACTGATGTACATGTCCTTCGGTACAGTGTACTTTCATCCAAAATCCCGCGTTTTCAGGTTATGCTAACGCCAGATTTTTTAATTCAAACCTGAAACGGACCTGTCATGAAAGCTGCCCCTGCGAAGAAGAAAATTTGTATTGCTGTTGTGGAAAGCGACCCTTTGCGCTTCATCGGATTGCGCTCCCTTTTCGATACGGAATCCGATCTGGAACTTACGACCGCTGCCATCCCGGAGCTTGTAGTTAGAAAAGACGTGGACCTCGTGTTGCTTGGCAGCCGGGGCGGTCAGAACCTGTTCGACGTTATGGCTGGATTGAAGGCGGCGCGTCCCGACCTTCGGATCATCGTCACCGGCAGCGGCGCCGACGATGAAACCATCCTCAAGGCCCTGGCCGCGGGCGCGAAAGGCTATGTGGATGAGGCCGCCAGCCCGGTTGAGTTTGTGCAGGCCATTCGCGTGGTCCATCAGGGATCGGTTTGGGCGCCCCGGCGCGTGATGTCCATCTTTATCGATCGTGTGACCTCTTCTCCAGGACGCATCTTTCCCGCGGGCCGTGTGACCTTTACCGACCGGGAAAAGGAAGTGCTGGAATTGCTGGTGGCGGGCCGCTCCAATAAGGAGATTGGGAGCGTGCTCGGGATTGAGGAGCGTACAGTGAAGGCCCACGTGGCCAAGCTCATGCGCAAGGTCGGCGTACAGAACCGGATTGCGCTCTCGGTCCACGCCATCACCCATTCCCTGGTTACCTCCAACAAATAGTCCCATTCAGGTACATGTACCTGAGTACATGTACCCCATCGGACCGGCGGCCATTGCTCGCCCTGCTTTTGGACGAGACTTGGGTCACTTGCCCGTGAGAGCTCTGCCGAACGATACTGCATTCACCTACCACAGAACCTGGGAGAAGGGTCAGAACCGGTAAATAA
>CAYTQA010000059.1:0-12433 GCA_964439495.1 uncultured Terriglobales bacterium
GAGCAGCCCTGCCCGGGTGGTTGCCCCCACAAAGGTGAATGGCTTCACCTCCATGGTGTGGGTGCGGGCCGAGGGCCCCTGGCCAATAATGATGTCGAGCTTATAATCCTCGAGCGCGGAATAGAGGATCTCTTCCAGCGCGGGCTGGAGGCGGTGCACTTCATCGAAGAAAAGCACCTGCTTGTCCCGCACATTGGTAAGGATCGCCGTCAGGTCGCCCTTGATTTGCAGCACCGGGCCGGAGGTCTGCTGGTACTCCACGCCCAGCTCATTTGCGATGATCGTGGCCAGCGTGGTCTTGCCCAATCCCGGAGGCCCGTAGAGCAGGACGTGGTCCAGGGCTTCGCCGCGCGAGCGCGCCGCCTCAATGGCAACGGCGAGGTTTTCCTTTACTTTGGATTGGCCAATAAACTCTTTCAGCCATCTGGGACGAAGCTTCAACTCAAACGATGCATCGTCATCCACCGCCGTAGCGGAGATAATGCGCTCGCTCATGCCGGGAATGTTCTTTGCGGCGACCACCCAACGGCGATAGTAAAGCGAAAGCGGCCAAGAAGCAATAGAAGCGCCACTGGAGAGTGCTGATGGATTTTTCAGGCCTGAGTGGGAGCGGCCAGCCATCCCAGCGTATTCCCGCTGAAATAGCATCTACATGCGGCGGAATGAGGGGATTTGCGGTTTTAGCCGTCCCGGAGCTGAGGAATTGCGTTAAAACATTAAATTTAAAGGCCCCCTGAATCCGGAGCTGCAATTCGGCATATAATAAGGTGACTTCCAGCTCGTCTGGCACGTCTAAACTGTAGTAGAGAATTGCATGCCTAAAAATTTAAAGGTTTTCCTCCTTTCGTTTTCCGCTCTAATTGTCCTGTTCGTGGTCGCTGGTGGTTTTGGGGTCCATGCATCCAGCAATGATGGCGCATATCGCCAGCTTGGGGTGTATACCGAGGTCCTGCAGCGCATTCGCACGGACTACGTGGAAGAACCCAACTTCCAGGCCGTAACCCAGGGCGCCCTGCATGGATTAGTGGAGTCCCTGGACGCAGAATCCAGCTACCTCAGTCCCGCCGAGTATAAGGAATTGAAGCAACATCCCAATGGTGATAAGGCGTGGATCGGGGCCAGCGTTTCCAAGCGTTTTGGATATGGCGTAATCATCTCCGTGCTTCCCAACAGTCCGGCGGAAAAAGCGGGGCTTGAGAGTGGAGACATTCTGGAATCGATTGAAGGTAAAAGCTCCCGCGAGATGTCGCTGGCGGAGATCCACAATTATCTCTATGGTCCCACCGGTTCCACGCTGCACTTTGATGTGGTGCGCCCCCGGGTGAAGGCGGAGCCGCAGAAAGTAGCGGTGCAGCGCGAAATTATCAATATCCCTGCCGTATCCGATAAGATGCTGGAATCGAACATCGGTTATCTGCAGCCGACGGCGCTCACAAAAGGCAAAGCGGCTGAACTGGCAAACGATATCCGGCAGCTCCAGAAGTCGGGCGCAAAGAAGCTTTTGCTGGATTTGCGCAATGTCGCCGAAGGCGACGCGCAGGAGGGGGTGGCGGTCGCCAACCTGTTCCTCAACCATGGAACGATCACTTATCTGCAGGGGCAGAAGTTTCCGCGCGAGAATTTTAATGCCGATCCCCAAAAGGCCATCACGAACCTTCCACTGGTAGTGATGGTGAACCGCGGCACCTCCGGCGCTGCTGAAATCGCAGCCGCTGCCATCCTCGAAAATGCCCGGGGAGATGTGCTGGGCGACAAGACTTTTGGCTCCGACTCGGTGCAAAAGACGCTTGAGATCCCGGACGGCTCCGCCTTGATCCTTTCCGTCGCCAAATACTATTCGCCGTCGGGAAAGGCGATCGACGATAATGCGGTCACGCCCAATATCCTGGTGGCCGATGCCGATGAGGATACGGCCCTTCCGGAAGATGAAGATGGGAGCATCGCTCCGCCACCGGCCAAACCGGCTAAGGCCCCGAACGATGAGCAGTTGCGCCGTGCCATTACCGTCTTGAAAAATCACGCATAACTTTCGGGAAAGCACTCATGGGCGCGGACTTCGGTCCGCGCTTTCTTTTTGGACGGATTGCCTCCTGACTGAACGTGCTATGCTGGCTCAGTAAATCCCAAGAACAAGCAGCAATGACTTCTGTCATAACCGACGAGCGGCAGAAAACCGCTACTCCACATGAATTGGCGGGCAGGGTAGGGTTTGGCTTGCTGATGCTTCTGGCGGCCATGGTGGGCGCGCTGGTCGGGTTTCTGCTGATTTATACGACCGACCTGCCGCAGATCAGCGAACTCGAACGCTATCGCCCCAGCACAATCACCGAGGTCTATGACAGTCAAGACAAGGTAATCGGCTCCTTTGCGCTGCAACGCCGCGTCATCGCCACCTATGAAGATTTTCCGAAGGTGCTGCGCGATGCCGTGATCTCCATCGAAGACAAGGACTTTGAGAACCACCTGGGAATCAATCTCTGGCGGGTGCTGGGGGCGACTTACCGCGACATGGCCTCTAAAAGCCGCGCGCAGGGGGCCTCCACGCTCACCATGCAACTCTCGCGCAATCTCTTTTTGTCTTCCGACCGTACCTGGGGGAGGAAGTTTCAGGAGATCGTGCTGGCGCTCCAGATAGAGCGCCGCTTCACCAAGCCCCAAATCTTTACCTTGTACGGCAACCAGATTTTTCTGGGACATGGCGTCTATGGCTTCGAGGCCGGCGCGGAATACTATTTCAACAAACATGCAAGGGACCTCTCGCTGGAGGAGGCCGCGACCCTGGCGGCCCTGCCCAAGGGCCCATCGTTTTATTCTCCGATCCTTTATCCGGAACGCTGCCTGCGGAGGCGCAATCTGGTCATCAATTCGATGATGGAGGACGGCAAAATCACCGCCGAGGAAGCGATACGCGCCAAAGCCCTCCCACTCAAACTGAATGTCCAGCCCTCCTCCGATTCGGAGTCCGCTTATTTTGTCGAAGAAGTCCGGCGCTATCTGGAAAAGAAATATGGGACCGATGAGGTGCACCAGGGCGGCCTTCGCGTGTATACAACGTTGAATACTGAATATCAGAAAGCGGCCACCCGCGCGGTATTGGATGGCCTTGCCGCATACGAACGGCGTCATGGCTGGAAAAATAGCTTAGAACACATCAGCGATCAGGAGATGGACCAGTATCAGCCTCCGGACTGGTCCCGTCCCATTGAAGTAGGAAGCTATCTGCATGGGCTCGTGACCCAGATCTTGCCTTTCGCAGCGGTGGTGAAGATAGGGCGCATCTCCGGGACGATTGTTCCCGCCGATATGAGTTGGACCGGCCAGAAGGACCCTCTGTCGCTGCTGCACCCGGGAGACATCGTGTATGTGCGCGTGCTCTCGTTCATGGCGGGTTCCAGCTCCGGCGGCGTCATCGCGGTCAGGCTTTCCCTGGAGCAGGAGTCAGGCGTTCAGGCGGCGCTGCTCTCAGTGGACAATGGGACCGGAGACATTGAAGCCATGGTGGGCGGACGCGACTTCGATGAATCGAAATTCAATCGCGCCACCCAGTCACTGCGGCAGGTTGGCTCATCCTTCAAACCCTATGTCTATACGGCTGCGATTGAGGCTGGGGCCAAGCCCGATGATCTTATCCTCGACATCCCTACCACCTTCAAGACGGCCTCCGGCGCTTACACCCCCCATAATTATGATGACCACTTCGAAGGAAACATCACCTTGCGCCGCGCCCTTGCCGAATCCCGCAATATTCCGGCATTGAAGCTGGCGGAGAAGATCGGCATCAACACCGTTATCAACTATGCCCATCGGTTTGGGATTACATCGAGGCTCGATCCTATTCTTCCCGTGGCGCTGGGATCCGCGGAGATCACGCTGGAGGAACAGGTGGCGGCATTCACTACTTTTCCCAATGACGGGGTGCGGGTCACGCCGCGTTATATCCGCAAAGTGGTGGACTACGATGGGCATGTGCTGGAAGAGAATTATCCGGAGGTAAAGGACGTTATCAGCCAGGAGACCGCACGCACCATGACCGGGTTGTTGCAGGATGTTGTCCGGCATGGCACTGCCGCGGCCGCGAATGGGAAGCTCGGGCGCCATCCTCTTGGCGGCAAAACCGGAACAACCAACGATTTCACCGATGCATGGTTTATAGGATTTTCTCCCTCGATCACCTGCGGCGTGTGGGTGGGATTCGATGAAAAAAAAGAGTTGGGGAGTCCCGAGACCGGAGCCCAGGCGGCGCTGCCGATCTGGATTGATTTTATGAAGACAGCGCTGGCCGGCAGAGATGGCGAGGAGTTTCCCGGCAAAGAAGAAAATGCGCCCGCGAAAATGGCGAAGGCCCGGGCCAAAGACGTTCCGGCAACTCCTGCCGATACGGAAGCGCATTAGGTCCCCATGAAATTTTTGCGAGCAGCCATCCGCGCGCTGGTATTGCTTCTGATAGCTTTGTCAGCGGCCGTGACCGCCATGCGATTTGCCATCCATGGGCGGGAGGTGCGTGTGCCTCAGCTTGTAGGTTTGACCATGACCCAGGCGGAGCAGGCAACGCTCTCGCAAGGACTGATTCTCGGCTCTGAAGGCAAATTCTATTCGCCGGACGTATTGCCGGGCAGGATCATGTCCCAGATGCCGCCGAAGGGCAGCAAGGTGCGCCGCGGCTTGCGCATACGGGTTGCGGAGAGCCTGGGGCCGCAGCGGGCGGTAATCCCGAATGTAGTGGGGCAAAGCCTGCGCGCCGCCGAAATTAATTTGAACCGCCGTGGCCTGGAACTCGGAACAGCGGCCCAGGTCAGGCTACCGGATATGCAGTTGGGGACCGTAATCGCGCAAAGTCCTTCGCCCCAGGCGCAGACTGTGCTCTCTCCGCGAGTGGGACTTCTAACCGCATTGCCTCCGGAAGGGCCTTCTTATGTCATGCCCGATCTGGTGGGCAAACATGCTTCCCGGGTTGTTAAGAAAATTGTTCAGGCGGGCTTTCCCTCGCCAAAACTGCGGGTTGCAGCCCCCGCCGCGCCGGATGGGAATTCAACTTCGACCATTCAACCAGTTGCAGGCCCTTCCAACAGATTTTCCTCTCCGGGAGTGATCGTCCATCAAACGCCCGCGGCCGGCTCCCGAATCTCCAGGGAAGCTCAAATCGTTCTCGATGTGACCCAATAAATCAGCGCTTCTCTTCAATCAGCGCTTTGCTTTATCAGCGCTTTGCCAGGATTGCGGCGAAGAATCCATCGCACGGATGCACGCCGGGAATGGTGCGGAGAAAATCTCCCTGAATGAACGAATCCAGATCGTTCCATACAAGTTCTTTCTCCTCCCGCAGCCGCTCAAGTTCAGGACGGACCGGCAATAGCTTTACCTCCGGATTTTCCGCCAGAACAGCCGTGATGACCGCTTCTCCTTCCTCCGGCTCCAGCGAGCAAGTGGAGAAGAGTATGCGGCCTTCTGGCGCAAGACGCTGCATGGCGGAAGCCAGAATAGCGATCTGCCGGCGCTGGAGGTCTTGAATATCTTCCGCGCGGAGCTTCCATTTGATTTCAGGATTGCGCGCCAGGGTCCCGGTCCCCGAGCAGGGCAGGTCAGCCAATATGCGGTCGAACTGGATTGCCAGCGGCAGCCGGCGGGCATCAGCCACTACAATATGGACCGGATAATCCGCAATCAGTCTGGACATGAGGCGGGCGCGATGAGGATGCAGCTCGGTGGCCACGATGAATGCATGGGAATTACGGGCCGCGATTGCGGCAGTCTTGCCGCCGGGAGCGGCGCAGCAATCCAGGATCCTCCTGCCGGTCCCGACCAGCAACGCAACCAATTGCGAAGCCTCATCCTGCACGAAGACTTTTTGATCGCGCCACGCCTTTGTGCGGGTTACATCGCTCAAGACAACTCGTCTGGCGCTTCCCAGTAAATTTCCCGGCGCAAGCTCAATCCCTTCTTCCCTCAAGTCATTCTCAACAGCCGCATCAGCCAGCCGGATCGTGGTCCCCGGGCGCTCCTGGCCGAAGCTGCAAATCAGCTTCGCCTTAGCAAGGCCATGGTTTTCGATCCACCGTTTGACCAGCCATTCAGGATGAGCATACCGATGGGCCAGTTCGGAAGAAGCGTCCGATGCCTGAGGTCCGCTTTCACTCGTTGCGGACTGCGGCCCCAGCTTGCGCAACACCGCATTCACAAATGGGGCGGCGGAACGTTTCCGCATCGCCTTTACCAGTTCCACGCTTTGGTGTACCGCCGCGCGCGCCGGGACCTTCTCCAAATGCAAAATCTGATATGCCCCCAGGCGCAGAGCGATGCGGACCTCCGCATCTGTCTTCGCAATCTGGCGTTGTGCCGCGGCGCTCAGGGCCGTATCCAGCACCGATTGCCAGCGCAGGACGCCCATCACCAACTCGGTCGCAAGCGCTTTATCGGCGGCGGATAAATCTTTCAATAAATCCGAATGCAGCAACTCGGCATAGGAGTCGCGGGTCTCGACCCGCAATAGCACCTGAAATGCGGCCATGCGCGCCGGAGAGACGCTCTCCTTCTTGTCCTTGCCGGATTGGGGTAAAGAGGGCATTCGTGGTCATCTAAGCATTTGGCCCAGTTGGCGAAGAAGAAGACTGCGCGGGCGCTTCTCCCATCCGCTCGCCGGGCGGGATGCGGTATCCGCGGGCAAAATCCGCGGCAGAGGTGCGGCGCTTCCCCTCAAGCTGTACTTCGTCAATCTCCAGCGTGGACCCTGCTCCACAGCCGGCCAGCAGTCGGCCATTCCACATCGCAATCTCCGCCGGATTGAGCTTCGGTCCCGCAACCGCAACGCGCGCCGCGATGATCGAGAGCTTTTTGCCGCGAAAGAACGTGTACGCTCCGGGCCAGGGTTGGAAGCCACGCAGGCGATTCACAATCATCTGGGCGGGACGAGAGAAATCAATCAGCCCATCTTCCCTCTTCAATATGGGAGCGAGCGTTGCCTGAGCATGATCCTGCGGAACACGGATGATTTTATCTTCCCGCAGCAGGCGCAGGGTTTCCAGCATCAGGTCAGCCCCAACCGCCGCCAGGCGAGGAGCTAATGTGACCGCAGTGTCATCCGGAGCAATCGCTATTTCATGCTGCAGAAGAATGTCGCCGATATCGAGTCCTTCATCCAGATGCATGATGGTCACCCCAGTCAGCTTTTCTCCCTCGGCAATGGCCCATTGGATAGGGGCAGCGCCGCGATATTTTGGCAGCAGCGATGCATGGAGGTTCAAATTGCCGTAATGAGGAAGCTGGAGCATCCATGCGGGGATCAGTCGCCCATAGCCAACCACAACAATGACCTCGGGCGCGATTTTCTCCAATTGGGCGCGGAACTCGGCATTGTTCTTGATGCGCTCGGGCTGAGTGACCGGGATTCCGTGGCGCAGAGCGCATTGTTTAACGGGAGAAGCCGCCAATTCGAGGCCGCGCCCCTGCGGGCGGTCGGGCTGCGTCACCACCAGCGCCACCTCATGGGCCTGGCGCAGCTTCTCCAGGGTGGGGACAGCGAATTGCGGAGTGCCGCAGAAGACCAGCTTCATATCTCCATGCTAATTGAAGGACGATGGCTCCGGATTATGACGTCCAGCAACAATGTCAATCGGAGCGGCGGAGGCAAGCGGCCTCGGCGCTCTTGCGCACGGCTTCGAGCGAGGATTGCAGAAGCGCCAGGGCATGCTCCGGTTCGGAATCGGGAGAAACGCTGACCGGCGGCCCCCATACCAGGTGGACCCGGGAAAATGGCTTGGGAATCAGGAGCTGGTCCCAGCTCTTCAATACCCAGGCCCGCTCGGGAGCGAGATAAAAGGAAACAATCTCCATGCCAGTGCTGCGCGCGAGAAAAACCGGCCCGGGTTTGGCAACGTACCGCGGTCCCCGCGGTCCATCGATGGTAAAGGCAATCTTGTGTCCGGCCTCAAGCGCGCGCTGCATCCCGCGCAGGGCGCCGATGGAGCCACGAGAACTGGAGCCGCGCACCGGGATAAATCCAAACTTCCGGATGATCCTGGCAATATATTCGCCATCGAAGCTGCGGCTGGTCATTACGGCAATCTGGTGATTGCGGAATATATAAACGGCGGAGACGATGCACCGGTGCCAGAAGCAATAGATGAAAGGTCCGGGGCGCGGTTCGCTCTCCGCCCCCGGCTCATATCCGCTGGAGACGCGCAGCGTACAGCCAATGAGGCGCACCACCAGCCATCCAATCCAGGTGATCAGCAGCAACTGCGCCCGCTGGCGCAATGTAAACCGCGGCCGCGCTTCCTCCACCGGAGCTTCCTGCTCTACAGGCTTCTGCTGCACTGGATCCATATGCCGATTCTAACGTGGTCCTGGAGAAGTTTGGATGCAGCCATACGGTCCTGCCCTGTTTTACAATTGTCTTTCTAAACTCACATCAGGTTCGGACTACATGGCTTTATTAACGGATCATACCCACACTTCGAGCGCTGCGTTGCGGCAGAAAAACCCAAAGCCTAACGCCTGGCTCACGCGGCTGGGCCTGCCCGTCAGCATCGAGCTGAGCTGGCCTTTTCATCCCTCCACCTCGGGGGCCGATTTCTTTGTCCTGCATGGGGACATGAAGCTTGAGGCTGAGGTAAAAGACGGAACACCGCTGCACGCATTGCTCTCCGTCCATCTTTCCCAGACCGTAAAAGAGTCGCTGCCTTCGCTGGAGCCCCAGTCATGCGAGTCGCTGGTTGTGAACTCGTTGCGAAAAGAAGTAGACGTCAAGCAACTCGAGTTTTTGAAGACGAGCAAGCGGCAGCCCGTGCCGGTGTCGAGCCGGTTCTTTAATTTTAAGACCGGCAAATTCGCCTATGATCCTTATCCGGAGAACAGGCTTGCGGACTTTATCCTAAAAAAAGTTTTTTGGCTGGCATACAAGCCCGGCGGCAGCGCCGCGGCGGTGTGGATTGCCGACCCTTACGATGCCGAATACCTGAGGACGACCCCGGAGAAGCTGGCGCAGGCGGCACAATCGCTTGCCAATGATGGGACCATCCGGCTGGATGGCGAGTTCGCCAGCGCGGGTGAACGGCTGGTCTCACAATCGGCGCAGCTGATCGAGCAGATGAAGCAGGCGTACGCCGCGTTTGAAGCCAAGCACGAGTTTGAGCGCGGATAGTTCCAAAAAACTGTGGTGCGGCCCGTAAAAGCTGGCCCGGTTTATCCGTGGAGAGCGGCGCCTTGTTTCCAGTTCGGGAATGGTTCCCGGCTGGAGCAGCGAAACGCGGTGATCAGATCGCGCACCAGCGTTCGCCGCGCAATCAGTTGCTCCACCAGCTTTTCCATCTGCTCCATCGCTCCACTGTACCATTCCGGCGGGATGATCTCGGCGCACGCCCAAAGAGTGCGAGGATCAAGAGACTCGATGGCCGAGAGCCAGGGCTCAAATGATTGCCAGCCCGCGATTCCGGCATACACATGGTTGCGGGCATAGACGCCGCGAAGCGGAGAATCGGGGAAGGTCCATTCTCCGGCGTTGAAGCAATATCCCTGGTCAATGAATGTGGCGGCGTATTTGCGTTCGCGGCCCCTTTTCCAGAACACCGCCTGGCGTCCGTTGGCGTTGCCGCTCCATTTATCGAAGGCCAGCATGCCCGCGAACTCATTCAGGTTTCGCACGCGGTCAAGTATGGATTCGGGCAAATAATCGAATACCTGCCCTTCGAGGGGGTCTACTACATAGCGCGAGCCGAATTGCAGTCCGGGCTGGCACTGTATGCTGCTGCCGCCGATTTCCATGCTCAGTTCAGGCGTGTTCTCCGCAATCCAGGGGCTTACTTCGACGATCTCGGAGACCGGGACTGGAAGCCCAATCTTCTCCGCCAGCCTGCTCGCGAGTAATTCATTGGCCAGGACCCGCGTATGCTGCGGATTATTCTGGAACTTTATGACGTAGAAGTGCCCATCCGATGCCCGCATCAGATGGGATTGCGCTCCGCCCCGCATGCGCCGTACGTGTTGTACAGCCGTGATGGCCAATGCCGTTCTGCCTCCGCAATCACAAGAAAATACCGTCCCTGCAGGACGGCATTTCGAGGTACTACTGCGAGCCGGAATAAAACCCTCGCCCTGATTATTTCTGCTGCATCTCCCGCTCGTAATCCTGGATGAAATCTTCCACGCTATTGACGTAAACATCGGCCAAATCGACTACTGGACGCCGCGCCTGCAGCAGCCCCTTCGCCTCTTCCAGCTCCCATCCCATGGCGCGAAGCAGGGCCAGCGTCATCATGGGGGCGCGATGGACCCCCGCCGCGCAATGAATAAATACCTTGGTTTCAGGCTCATCCAGTGCCTGGAGCGCGAAATCCACGCCCCGCCGCAGCAATTCAGGAGATTTTGGCTGGAAATCGTCTTCCGTGGCGTTCCACAATACGCGCACCCCGTAAGGTTCGGCCAAGGGGGTATCGTCAAACTCGATCTGCATGTCGATCACATGGGTCACCCCCATGCGCGCCACGTCCATCATCTTGCTTTCGTTCCAAATACCGCCCCCCACCGCGATCCGGTCTGTGACCCAGGTCATGTCCATCGCTTTGAACGCAACACCTTTCCAGAATATTTAAGTACCATCATAAATTCATGGGATGCAAAAAATGGATGATTCTTCCCGCTCCCTTTAGAATTTGTTCCTGGCAGCCGGGAGATTGGGGCTTTCTTGGTTATACTTTTCTATTAAGCTCATGCGCAGACTTTCTTCTATATCTCTTATCTTTACAGCCCTCATTCTTTGCAGCTCGTTGACGGGGTGTCTTTTTCGCACGCGCCAGGCGGAGCATACGGTCCCTAAAAATGTCTCCCTTCAGAAGGCCACTTTAGACCTGTTGGTCCAGCAGATTAACGCCTCGGCGGCAAAGATCAAGACCCTGAATGCCACGGTGGATATTGCCACCTCGCTGGGCGGACCGAAAAAGGGCAAGGTCACCGACCTGACGGAGATTCGAGGATACATCCTCATGCGCAGCCCCGACATGCTGCGGATGTATGGAATCTTCCCCGTGGTCCGGAACCGGGCCTTCGACATGGCCAGCGATGGGAAAGGGTTTCGTTTGTGGCTGCCCACAAAAAATAAATTCGTGACCGGCTCGAATGATGTTGTGACCCCCTCCGCCAATACTCTGGAGAACCTTCGCCCACACGTTTTCTTCGACTCCTTATTGCTCCACGAGATCCATCCCGACGAGATTCCCGTGCTGGAACAGAACGTGGAAAGCGTGCGCAACGCCAAGACCAGAAAGATAGAGGACTTCCCCGATTACGTGGTGGATGTGATCAAGAAGGACAACGATCACTGGATACTCTCGCGCAAGATCATATTCAGCCGCGTGGACCTTAAGCCTCATCGCCAGCTCATTTACGATAAGAGCGGCCAGCTTGCCACGGAGGCCATTTACCAGAACTTTACCGATTATGACGGCATCAGTTTTCCCTCGCAGGTGACCATTAATCGTCCCCAGGAAGAATATTCCATTCAGCTGTTTATCGTGAAATTGCGGCTGAACGAGCCGCTGACCAACGAGCAATTTGAATTGAAGCAACCGGAAGGAAGCCAATTGCAGGTGCTTAAATGAGGGGTGCGCGATGAATAAGATGATTGTTGCCAACCTGGTGCACCGTCCGGTGCGCTCGCTCATCAGCGTCTTTGCCATCGCGGTTGAGGTCACGCTGATTCTGGTGATCGTCGGCCTCTCTCTGGGGATGCTGAATGATAATAAGGAGCGGCAAAAGGGAGTGGGAGCGGACGCCATGGTGCGCCCGCCGGGCTCTTCGAACATTATCGGAATGAGCGGCGCCCCGGTATCGATTAAAGTGGCCGGCGTATTGCGCAAGCTGCCGCATGTAAAGGCGGTGGCCCCGGTCGTGCTGCAAGCCAATACCAATGGCGTCGAGATCATCTTTGGGGTCGACCTCGACAGCTATAACTCCCTTGGGAACCCTTTCCGATACATAGAAGGCGGACCTTTTCAAAAGCCCGATGACATCATCGTGGATGATTATTTTGCGCAATCGAAACATGTTCATGCGGGAGACCGCGTCGAGGTCCTGAATCACACGTTTCGTATCTCCGGAATTGTGGAGCACGGCAAGGGCGGCAGGAAATTTCTGCCGATCGCGACACTCCAGGACCTGATCGGCGCAAAGGACAAAGCCTCCATCTTTTACGTGAAGCTGGATGATCCAAACAACTACGCCGCGTTCAAAAATGAGGTGCTGCAAATTCCGGGCATGCAGAGTTACGTGGTCACTTCCATGAGCGAATGGCTCAGTTTGATGACCCCGGAGGCGTTGCCGGGTTTTTCCGTTTTTATATATACGGTGATCGGCGTTTCCGTGGGCATTGGCTTTATCGTGATTTTCCAGGCGATGTATACCGCCGTGATGGAGCGTACGCGCGAGATTGGGATCCTGAAATCGC
>CAYTQA010000060.1:0-12412 GCA_964439495.1 uncultured Terriglobales bacterium
AAAATTGACGATGGCGAAGCCCCAGCCTACGGGAATATCGATTCCCCAGATCCCCACGCCGCGCACAAACAGGTAGGCAACCGCGGCCATCAGCATATTGGCGATGCCGAAGGCGACGAGAAAACCGAAAACCCATCCCAGCGGCGTGCGCTTCGTAAGCACGATGCGCATGATTTTTTCGGTCACCGACCCGAAGGTATGTCCCGGCGCGATTACGGGAGGGTCAACCAGGTGACCGGTAACAGGATCTTGTGTCAGGCCTTTGGGCGCCATTTATGCACTTGCTCCAGCAACTGTGGGGTTATTCGATTGAAGGGAGGCTTGCGTCCCCTTCGCATCCTTCTGCTCTTCCAACTCAGAGTTCACATTGTGTACCGCCGCGATATACGAGGTGCGGGGACGGGTATTTACATCCGTCAACACTCCGTAATTGCGGGGCTGGCTTTTCAATTTGGAAACCCGGCTCTCGGGATCGTTGATGTTTCCGAATACCAGCGCGTCCGTTGGACACGACTGCTGGCAGGCGGTCACGATCTCGCCATCCCGAATCGGACGCTTGGCGCTGGGATCATCGGACTGCAAGCGGACCTCTTCCGTCTCCGCTGTGATGCGGGCCGCGTTAATGCGCTGCACACAGTAGGTGCATTTCTCCATCACGCCGCGGCTGCGCACGGTGACGTCGGGATTGCGCAGACCCTTCAGGCTCTCCGTCTCGTAATCGGAATACAGCAGGAAGTTGAAGCGGCGCACCTTGTAAGGGCAATTATTGGAGCAGTAGCGCGTCCCCACGCAGCGGTTGTACACCATCACATTCAGCCCTTCCGGCGAATGCACCGTCGCGCCCACCGGACAGACCGGCTCGCAGGGCGCATTCTCGCAATGCTGGCAGAACATGGGCTGGAAATAGGCGCGCGGACTTTCCAGGTCGCCCTGGAAGTAAGTATCGATGCGGAGCCAGTGCATCAAACGCCCGATTTTTACCTGCTCCTTGCCCACCACCGGGCTGTTGTTCTCCGCCACGCAGGCCACTACGCAACTGTTGCATCCAATGCAGGAATTGAGATCGACGGCCATGCCCCACGCATAACTGTCCTTGTAATCATAGTTGGGGTATAGCGTGGTATCGAGCTTGGGATCTTCATGACGCTCGTGCGCGAAATCCGGGTCCTCTTCATACTCCTTCAGGGTGGCGTGGCGAATGATCCCGCGATTCAGCGGATAATCTTTCTCCTCGATCGCCTCTCTGCCTTCAAGAGATTGGTTCCCATTGACCGTGTAATGGCTCTGGATAATCGCCAGGCGGTAAACCTCGCCCGTCTTGCGAATCTTGGCCCCGGTAATAAATCCCGGAGATGCCGCGGGGCGAATCAAGTTGGCATTCACGCCCACATCGGTCCCGACGCGCCCGGAGACGCTGCGCCCGCTCCCCACATAAAGCGTGATGGAATTGTCCGCCATGCCAGGGACCACCTGGACTGGGGCCTTCAGCTTGCGTCCATCCACCTCAATCTCGATTACATCTTCTTCGTTGAGTCCGTGGTCCGTGGCCGTCTTCGGTCCCATCATGGCGGCATTGTCCCAGCAGAGGCGGGTCACCGGCTTGGGAGTTTCCTGCAGCCATCCATTGTTTGCAAAACGCCCGTCATAAAGGGTGGGGTCGGGGCGGAAGACCACCTCGATATCGTTCGCCGCCAGCGACGGCGCAGCCGGCAGAGCGCCCGCGTGGGCGCTGAGGGCCTTGCCCTGAAATGCGGTATTGGGAATAAACCCATCGTGCAGCGCCTTGCGCCAGAAAGCCTCAAAGTCATTGCCGGAAGCCCCCCGGGCATTCTGCAGCCAGTAGGCCCGGACCGCCTGATAAGGCGTAAGGCCCTGCTGCGCGAATAATGCAACCACCTCATGCGCGCTGATTCCGCCGTAAAGAGGCTCGATCAGCGGCTGCACAATGGTTACCGTCCCGTCATGGGCCCGCGCATCGCTCCAGGATTCCAGATAATGGGCCTCATGGACGTGCCATTGCGACAGCCGCGCGGTTTCATCCTGATAGAGCCCCAGGTGCACCCGCGTCTCGACCTTCTCCATGGCGGCGTCAAATGCAAGGTCTATCGGAGCGCCGTAGACGGGATTCGTGCCCATGATCACCAGCAGGTCCACCTTGCCGGCATTCATGTCGCCCACCAGTTCTTTCAGCCCCGCCACCTGCTCCACCGGCACGATCTCAATGGGATCGCTGTAGGTAACGGTCTTGCCCACCGCGCCCAGCGCGCTATTCAACTGCGCCGCCAGGGCGTGGACGGCTGGGGTCTGCTGCTCGCCCGCGATCACCAGCACCGAACCATTGGCCGCGCGCAGATCACCGGCAAGAACTTCGATAAATTTTTGCGCTTCAGCGCCCAACTGGGCGCCGGCATTGCCGCCGCCTCCCACCGCCGCGAGCAGCGCCGCGGCAAAACCCTGCACCTCGGCGGAACGCAGGCGCAGGCGATGGTCCGCCTTGTGTCCGGTGGTGGTGCTCATGCTCTCCACCACGTACAACCGGTTCATCTTCACGCCCTTCTGCAGCTTGCGGCGGGCGATGAAATCACGCGAATACCGCACGAATCCCGGGAACTGCGCGCTGGAGAGAAAGTCCGCATCCAGCGAGAGAATTACATCGGCGGCATCCATTTTGTACTGCGGCTCGACATATTGTCCGAACGCCGCCTTCGCTCCCGCGCGGGCGGAATCGCGATTGACCGCGTCGAACTGGTACCACTTCGCCTGCGGCATGGCCCGCAATAAGCTGGCGAACTGGCCCGCCAGGGTCGGAGAGACCACTGCCCCGGTCAGGAAGCGCAGGCCTGCTCCCTGTCTTCCCCGGTTCTTGCCCAGATAGTCGTTTACAAATGACTGGAAGTCTCCCCAGTTCCTGGTTTCACCGAGGTAGGTGGTCCGCTGCGAACGGTCGGGATCGTACAGGTCGAGGATCGAAGCCTGCGCATAAACGTCTGTGGCCCCCGCGGAGGCGGCATGCTGCGGATTTCCCTCTATCTTGGTGGGGCGAAATTCATTGCTTTTCACCAGCAGCGGCTGTGCCCCGGTCGGGAAGGGCATGGCGGTGGAAAAGTACATGGGCCGTCCGGGGACCAGGTCCTCCGGCTGCCTTACATAAGGAACGATTGGCTCAATCGGCTGCTTGGTGCAGGCGCTCAGCCCGGCGAGCGCCATGGAAGCGCCCATCAACTTCAAAAAGCCGCGGCGCGAAACCGGGTCCAGCCACTCCGAGGTCTGGCGAGGAAACTCGTTGCGCAGCATCTCGTCAAACTCTTCCGAGCCGGCGACCTCTTCCAGGCTGCGCCAGTAGCCCTTGCCTTTTTCGGCGGAGAGCCTGGCGCGCACCTCGGCCAGCGTAAGCTTTGGTTTCTTCTTTCCCGGGACAGCGCTCCCAACGTCCGCCGTCTTGATTTTAACTAGCTGATGCTCGATCTCGTTCGCCATCTTTCAGCTTCTTAACTCCGGACTCATGCGGGCCTTCGGCCCGGCCAACGTCTTTTATCGGTGACAGGTTTCACAACTGGTCAAATTATACGGATTGCGTATGTGGTACTTGTCAGTCAAATATTTACCTAACGCCATCTGCTCCACGAACTTTATCGGATGCTGCATGGGCTTGCCGGTGCGCGGCAGCACGGGGGCCTGCTCTTCGCTCCCTCCGACCGCGCAATTGCCCGTCCCGTCCTCGCAATAGACTGGGCTCTCCTTGCTGGGCCCGCGCCACCCGATATTGAAGATCAGGTCGCCGCGCGGCCGCAGAAACTTGGCCGGATTGCGATGACAATCGAGGCACCACTCCATCTGCAGCGAAGCGTGCTGATACATCAGCGGCATTTCGTCCACCGGGCCATGGCAGGAGGCGCAACCGATCCCCTTGTTCACGTGGATCTTATGATTGAAGTAGACAAAATCCGGCAAGTCGTGAATGCGGGTCCACCAGATCGGCTTGTTTTCCCGGTAGCTGTAGCGCACCGGCTCAAGCAACTCGGCGTTGGTCCATATCTCCGAATGGCAATTCATGCACGTCTTCGTCGGGGGAATTCCGGCGAAGCTCGAATTCTCCACGGAAGTATGGCAATAGCGGCAGTCCAGGCCAAGGCCGGCCACATGGTGCTGATGGCTGAACGGCACCGGCTGCTCCAGCCGGTCGCCCTGTCGCGTGACCCAGGGAGAACGCTGCAATTCCAAAAGCGAAAGCCCAACGGCGGTCGCCACCAGTCCGACAAGCACCAGACTGATGCGTGCATATCCATTTGCACCACGGTTGAAAATCTGAGGCATTTATTTTTTCCGCATCGCAAAAGCGCTGGGTCTTCGGCAGAAAAACGGATGATTATAACAGGAGCAACTTCTCTGTCATGTGGAAAGAATATTTTTGCAAAAAATTTTTCGTTAAATTTATGGCGCCTGGCAATTTCTCTCGCCGAAAAAGTTTTTTCTACTCTGAAAATGGGCCGCCTTCCGCTTCAATTCCGCATCACCAGCAGCTTGCGTTGCGTCATCTCCTCGATGGCATAGCGCACCCCTTCGCGCCCGCTGCCCGAATTTTTCACGCCGCCATAAGGCATGTGGTCGATGCGAAATGTGGGAACGTCATTCACGATCAGCCCTCCCGCCTCCAGCTCCTCATACGCCCGAAAAATAAGGCGGGCATCATTGGTGAAAATACCGGCCTGCAATCCATACGCGGAATCGTTGGTCATCTTAAGGGCCTGCTCGGGATGGTCGTAAGGCTCTACCGTGACCACCGGCGCGAAAATCTCCTCGCAGTTCACTTTCATGTTGGGCCTGGTCCCGGTCAGCACCACCGGGGCCAGCAGCGACTTCCTGCGCTCGCCGCCGCAAAGCATAGTTGCCTCCGCCGCAACCGCCTCCCGCACCCATGCTTCCGCGCGCTCCGCATCCGATTCTCTGATGAGCGGGCCGATATCGGTGCCCTCATCCAGCGGATCGCCGATCTTCAGCGCCCTGACCCTGGGCAGAAAGCTCTCTATAAACGCGGGATACGCCTGGCGTTGCACAAGAATGCGCTGCACGGATATGCAACTCTGTCCCGCATAGGAGAACCCTCCCACGGCGCAGCGCTCGGCGGCGAAATCGATTTGAGCGTCATGATGCACGATGACGGCGGCATTTCCTCCCAACTCCAGAACGACTTTCTTTTTTCCGCTCTGCTGCTTCAGCTGCCATCCCACCCGCGAGCTTCCGGTAAAGCTCAACAATTGAATGCGCTCGTCGGTGACGAGCTCCGCCGCGTCCTCATTGCTGAGCGGCAGGATATTCAGGGCGCCCGCCGGCCAGCCCGCCTGTTGCGCCAGCTCTCCCAGCATGAGCGCGCAAAAGGGAGTTTGCGGGGCCGGCTTCACTACCATACTGCACCCCGCCGCAATTGCGGGTGCGACTTTGTGCGCCACCAGGTTTAAAGGGAAATTAAAAGGCGTAATCGCTGCAATCGGGCCCAGGGGAAATCGCCGCACCAATCCCCACCGGTCTGATGTGGAGGGTTGCAGGTCCATGGGCAGAAACTCCCCGGCGATCCGTCCAGCTTCTTCGGCGGCAATGGCAAAGGTAAAGATCGCCCGCTCAACCTCCAGTCGCCCTGCCTTGAGCGGCTTGCCCGCTTCCAGGGCCATCATCCGCGCAAACTCTTCGCGATGGTCTGAGATGCCCTGTGAGATCGCGGCCAACACTCGCTGCCGCTGCCAGGCCGGCAGCTTTCTCGTGACTTCGAATGACTGCACGGCGGCGGAGATGGCGGCCTGAAGATCGGATTTGTTCGCAACCTGGACGGTCCCAACTTGCCTGCCATCGTAAGGGGAGCGGACCGGCTCCGGCTTTCCCGAAACCCACTTTCCATTCAGCAAAAAACCGTCTTTCAACAACTGGACTGGTTCAGCCATATGCCCGAGAACTCCTTGCTTCCCGTCCGCGATTTTTCTATGCCCCGCTGATTTTAAGTCGCAGGCACCGCCGGGGATGATTCCTACATCATATGTGCTGAACTGCTCTGGCCAACACCCTCGCGCGCTCCCGGGGCCACGGCAGGCTCCGCTCCCATGGATAGATATATCTGCATCCACTGTCATTTCTACCAGCCGCCGCGGGAGAATCCCTGGCTGGAATTTGTTGAGCTTCAGGATTCGGCGTATCCGTTCCACGATTGGAATGAACGCATCACGGCGGAATGCTATGCCCCCAATGCCGCCTCCAGAATACTGGATGGAGAGGGCCGCATTTTGCGGATCGCCAACAATTACTCCCGGATCAGCTTTAACTTTGGCCCCACCCTACTCTCATGGATGCAGGCCAAGTCCCCCCACGTCTACAACTGCATCCTGGCGGCGGACAAGGAAAGCCAGGAGCGATTCTCAGGCCACGGGTCGGCGATGGCGCAGGCCTACAACCACATGATCCTCCCGCTGGCGAACAGCCGCGACAAGCATACCCAGGTGCGCTGGGGGGTGCGGGATTTTGAGCGGCGATTCGGACGCCTTCCCGAAGGCATGTGGCTGCCGGAAACCGCCGTTGACATGGAGACGCTCGACGTCCTCGCGCAGCATGGAATTAAATTTACCGTCCTCTCCCCCTATCAGGCGGGGCGGGCCAGAAGGATTGGGGCGCGCAACTTCCGGGATGTGAGCGGAGGGAGAATCGATCCCACCCGGCCTTATCTGGTAAAGCTCCCGGAAGGACGCAGCATCGCGGTCTTCTTCTATGACGGTCCCATCTCTCGCGCCGTGGCCTTCGAACGCCTGCTGAACAACGGCGAGTCCCTGGCCCATCGCATGGCTGCCGGTTTCTCGGAAGAGCGCGACTGGCCCCAGCTCATGCACATCGCCACCGATGGAGAGAGTTACGGACACCATCACCGCCATGGAGACATGGCCCTGGCCTATGCCCTGAAATGTATCGAGACCAGCGAGACCGCCAGGCTGACCAATTACGGCGAGTATCTGGAAAAATTTCCTCCTACTCAGGAGGTGCAGATCATCGAGAATACCGCCTGGAGTTGCGCCCATGGGGTGGAGCGCTGGAACAGCCATTGCGGCTGCAATACCGGAAGCGCACTTTGGAACCAGCGCTGGCGCGGCCCCTTGCGGGAGGCTTTGAATTGGCTGCGCGATGTCTGCATACCGCTCTATGAATGGAGGGCAGGCGAGCTCTTCCACGATCCCTGGCGGGCCCGCGATGAGTACATCGACCTTGTAATGCACCGTTCCCCGGAGATGCAGGAGCGGTTCTTCGCCGCACAGGCAAAGCGGCCCCTCACGCCGGCGGAGAAGGTCACAGCTCTCAAGCTGCTTGAACTGCAGCGCCATGCCATGCTCATGTACACGAGCTGCGGCTGGTTCTTCGACGAGATTTCAGGGATCGAAACCGTCCAGATCATCCAATACGCGGGTCGGGTGATCCAGTTGGCCCAGGACCTTTTTGCGCAGCAAGCCGGCTCGGAGCTCGAATCCCGCTTTCTTGAACTGCTTGCCCTGGCCGAAAGCAATTTCCCGGAGCATCGGAATGGCGCCGAGATATACCTTAAAAAAGTAAAGCCGGCCATCATTGGCCTGGAGCAGGTTGCTGCCCACTACGCCATCAGCTCTGTTTTTGAAACCGGCGTGCCTATTTACTCCTACACCATCGAACCCAGGGACTACAAAACCATGATCTTTGGGAAGGCGCAACTGGTGGTTGGCCATGCGGAGGTGCGCTCGCGGATCACCCATGAATGCGAGCACGTCAGCTTTGCCGTGCTTCACCTGGGGGACCACAACCTCAGCGCGGGAGTGCGCAAATATAAAGGCGCGGAAGAATATCAAAATCTGGTGCAGGACGCGGGCCATGCTTTTTCCCGCGCCGATATCCCGCAGCTCATTCGTCTCCTCGACCGCCATTTTGACGGCGTAAGCTACTCCCTGAAATCGCTCTTCCGGGATGAACAGCGCCGCATCCTCGATAGCATCCTGCGCACGACCCTGACCGACATCGAGACCGGCTTCCGGACGATTTACGACCACCACGCCCCATTGATCCGGTTCCTGAACGACGTGAATCTTCCTCAGCCCAAGGCGCTGGCCATCGCCGCGGAGTTCGTGCTCAACGCCAGCCTGCGGCGCTGCTTCGAAGCCGAATACCTCGACCTGCAACGCATCTATATGCTTCTCGAGCAATCCTCGGCGGAACGGGCCCCGCTGGATGGGCCAGGACTGGCTTACTCCCTGGAGCAAAATCTCTCACGGCTCATGGAACGCTTCTCCAGCAAGCCGCAGAATTTGGGGTTGCTGAAAAAGATCGATGCCTCTCTGGACCTCATCTCCCGTATTCCGTTTCCAGTGAACCTTTGGCGGGTACAAAACCTCTATTACGAAATGGCCCATGCCGGGATCCCGCCGGCATTCATCGAAGACGAAGATCAGGCAAGAGAATGGACCGGGCATTTCCTCTCCCTGGGACGCAAACTCTGGATCAGGGTTGAGCAGTTTCAAACCCCGCAACCGGTATTGATGGCAAGTTGAGTTGGAGGCTTCCTACTATGAAAAATTCAAATTTAAAAAAACTGGGAGTGGCTTCGGCCGCGGCCGGTTTCATGGTGGGCGCAGCCGCCGGCGCCGTGGTCGGATTGGGAGCGCTTTACCGCTCCCGTCGCGCCTATGATCTGCAAGGCAAGGTCGTGCTCATCACCGGCGGCTCACGTGGCCTGGGCTTGGCCCTGGCCGAGGAGTTTGCCGGCAAAGGCGCGCGCCTTGTGATCTGCGCGCGCGAGCAGGAGGAGCTCTCCCGGGCGCGGGCCCAGCTTCAGCAGCGCGGGGCCGAGGTCCTGGATGTGGTTTGCGATGTGGGCGACCGCGAGAGCGTGCGGCGGATGGTCGAACAGGTCCACGAACGCTTTGGAAGGATCGATGTTCTGGTCAACAATGCCGGCATCATCGGTGTCGGCCCCTTCGAAGAGCAGACCGCGGAGGATTATGAGGCCGCCCTGAACACCAACTTCTGGGGAGTGGTCAACACCACCCTGGCGGTGTTGCCGGAGATGCGGCAGCGGAAGTCGGGACGGGTGGTGAACATTACCTCCATCGGCGGGAAGGTCAGCGTCCCACATTTGCTACCTTATAGCTGCGCCAAATTCGCCGCTGTGGCGTTTTCCGAAGGATTGCGCGCCGAAATTAAGCGCGAAGGCGTCTCCGTGACCACCATCGTCCCCGGACTGATGCGCACGGGCTCTTATTTAAATGCGGATTTCAAGGGCAAACACAGGGCCGAGTTTGGCTGGTTCAGCCTGAGCTCGACCTCGCCGCTGATGGCCATTGCCGCAAAGCGTGCCGCTCGCCAGATCGTAAAAGCCACCATTCGCGGAGATGCGGAACTTATCATTACCTGGCAGGCCGAACTGCTGGCGCGCTTTCATGGACTGTTCCCGGGCCTCACCTCGGAAATCCTTGCGCTCGTCAATCGCACGCTGCCCAATGCGGATGGCGGCGCGACCGCCAAGCGGAAAGGCTGGCAGAGCGAGAGTTTGCTCACGCGCTCTCCCTTGACCATGCTGGGACGAAAAGCGGCATTGCGCTACAACGAAGGTCCTTCCACTATCTGACGGTTTCATGGCGCGGAGCTGCGGCTTTGCTTGTGCGGGTCCCGTTCCCCTGCGCGCGGAAGAAAGGCAGCCAAGCTCCGCGAGAAGAAAACTTTTTGCCATGCGGCGCATCCGACTCGAATAGGAGAACAAGAAAAGGGTGTTGAATGGCAAGGACGCAATCGCATACAACCACCGATCATGAAGAGGTCCGCCGCTGGGCGGAAGATCGCGGCGCAAAGCCCGCATGTGTAAGAGGCACAGGCAGCGACGGAGACCTCGGTCTGTTGCGCCTGACCGGAAGGGCCGCGGCGTAATGCTTTCCATCCACAGAGAATGCGAGAGCGTGCCGGTAGCATCCGGATTTATGTCTCATGCCGCTCTCGGCATTCTTTGTGGTTTGGAGATGAGAAGTCAGCCTGACCCGGACAGTCCGGACGAACCGCCCATCCCGGTCCAGGACCCTCCACCTACTCCGGAAACCGAGCCGCCCGGCCCCATTCGCGAACCGGAGCCCACGCCGCCCACCCGGCGATGACCCGGCAGAACATCGTTTCATCTCCGGAAAGCCTGCACCGTATAATCTGATTTTGAGCACCGGAGTGAGTACGATCCTATTGAAGGAACTATCTCCTGCATGAATTCAGTCCCCGGATGGGCTGCAAGACGATATCTTTTCGCGATTGCCCTGCTTTGGTTCCTGATCTATACGCCTGGCCTCTTTCGCCCCGCCCTGCTCGATGATGCCGATTCGGTCCATGCCGAAGCTGCCCGCGAGATGCTCACGCGCCACGATTGGGTCACGCTCTACATCGATGGCGTTCGCTATCTCGAAAAAGCCCCGTTGATGTATTGGGGGATCGCCGCCAGCTTTAAAGTCTTCGGCCTCCATGAGTGGGCCGCGCGCTTGCCGCTCATGCTGGGCGTGCTCGCCCTTCTGCTCGCCACCTTCTGGATTGGACGAAAAAGTTTTGGGAACTACGGCGGATTTTGCGCCGCAGCGGTGCTGGCCACCAGCTTCGGGCCTTACATCTTCACCCGCATCCTGATCCCCGACATTCTGGTGGCGCTGTGGCTCACGCTGGCCATGGGGTTCTTTCTTGCCAGTCTCGATGGAGAGCGCCCTCCCCGGACCGCCTGCGGGGGCCTGGCGGCGGCCTGCGCCCTCAACGTCCTCACCAAGGGACTCATCGGGATCGTCTTTCCGATTGCCATCATCTTCCTCTTCCTTCTGCTGACGCGCTCTCTCTCCCGCCTGCTGAAAATGCATCTGCTCTCCAGCAGCGCGATCTTTCTGGCCATTGCCGCTCCGTGGCATATCCTGGCGGGAATAAGAAACCCATCGCAGGGAAGCATCCGAGGGTTCTTCTGGTTTTATTTTGTCAATGAACACTTCCTCCGTTATTTGAACAAACGCGTGCCCCGCGACTATGACACTGTGCCGCTCCTGCTCTTCTGGGGGCTGATGCTGGTTTGGCTATTGCCCTGGAGCGCTTTTCTCTTTAACGCGCTGCGCAGAGTGCCGCTCCGGATACGAACTTTTCACCTTCAAATGCCGAATTATCTCCGCGCCAACCTGCTGTTTGCCATTTGGGCGCTGGTGATTCTGGTTTTTTTCAGCTTCTCGACCCGGCAGGAGTATTACGTCCTGCCCGCGGTCCCGGCGCTTGCCTTGTTGATCGGAGGATGGCTTGCGCATGAGTCCGAATCTGAAAGCGACAGCCCCGCGCGTCGCCACGGGAGGATGGCCGCCGCCATATTCATGGCCATCGGAATTGCGGTGTTCATGGCCACTACGGCTCTGGTCATTCTGTCGCGAAGACCTCCCGCTGGTTCGGATCTGGCCCAACTACTCACAAAAAATCCGGGGGAATACGCCCTTTCCTTCGGACACATCTTCGACCTCACTCCACAGGCCATGGGCTTCTTTCGCACTCCTCTGCTGGCCACCGGCCTGGCTTTTCTTATCGGGACGGTTTCGAGCTGGCTGCTGCGAAGGCAGGGACAGGCGCGAGAGGCGAACCGCTCGCTGATCGTGATGATGATCGCGGTGCTTTACTCCGCGCAAATCGGCCTCATCCTTTTTGAGCCGATCCTCTCTTCAAAGGCACTGGCGCTGGACATCAGGGAACAGAGATTGCAGCCCGAGGACGTGATCGTGATCAATGGCGAATACGAGGCGGGATCGACCCTCAACTTCTATTTGCGGCATCAGGTCAGGATCCTGAACGGCCGCAGCTCCAATTTGTGGTACGGCTCTTTTTTCCCCGATGCTCCACAGATTTTTTATGACGACGCAAGCTTCCCTGCGCTCTGGAATGGCCCCCAGCGGGTATTCCTGTGGACCGAGGAAGATAAGGTCCCGCAAGAGGCGCGAGAGCACTTTGAAATCGTGGGAAAGAGCGGGGGCAAACTCATTCTAAGTAATGGACGGTAGGATTTGCCCACTAGAGTTGCAAGTTTCCCAGTTTCAAAAGCAAATATCGAAGGACTTCTGCATTATCGTTTGGTTCCTGCCGTCCCAAGCCGTCCTGCAAAGATCTTCCGGGTTTTCAAAAGCAAATCGCTGTTTATGATTTGTCATTCGCAGAAGTAGAGTGACGAGGGATTCCTATAACCACCGCGATCTAATATTGATTTGCTTTCGAAACTCGCAACTGTGGGGAGAGTTGGTTGGAAAGCCTGAAGCTGCAATGATGGAAAAGCATTCTCGGGGTCCTTCGACTTGCGCTTGGCTCGCAAGCTCGCCTCACGCGGCACTTGATTTCATAACAACAACGGCTCCTGTTCGAGGACGAGTAAACTTGGGCTGCA
>CAYTQA010000061.1:0-12187 GCA_964439495.1 uncultured Terriglobales bacterium
TGACAGGATTGATGGCGGAGGCAGGCGCGGGAGTGGCGTCGCCGATCAGGCTGAGGTTGATGCGATCGTCGGCCAGAACGCGCTTAAGAGTGCCTTGCACATTCTCCAGCGGATCGTTGGGCAACATGCGGCAATTTACCACCGCGGTGGCGGTTTGCGGCAGCGCGTTATTGGCGTGTCCGCCTTCGAGGCGGGTGGCGACGCATGTGGTCCGCAGCAGGGCATTGAAGTAAGGGGACTGCGAGAGCTGCGCAATCGCCTGCTGGTTTCCCGGGTCCTGGCTGATGGAGCGGAAGGCAGCCGCATCCTGCGGGTCCTGAAAAGCGGCCGCATGTTCAAAGAAGCCCCGGGTCGTCTCATTCAGCTTTACCGGAAAATCGAACTGCGCCAGCCGGGTGAGTCCGCCGGCCAGATGATAGATGGCGTTGTCCTTCGTCGGGCGCGAACTGTGCCCGCCATTGCTCTTTACCTGCAACTGGAAGTCAACGTAATTCTTCTCGCTGGTTTGCATGCCCAGCAGAAGCTTTTTGCCGTCCCTCTCCTGGAAATCACCGGCATCGGGATTGATGCAGTATTCCGCGTCGATCAGGTCGCGATGGTGTTCAACCAGCCACTTCGCGCCGTTATAATTGCCGCCTTCCTCATCGGCGGTGAGCGCCAGAATCAGGTCACGGTCCGGGACCCAGCCTTCTTTCTTCAGGCGAATAAAATTGGCGACCAGGAAGGTGTCACCATCCTTGATGTCGCTGGTGCCGCGGCCATAAAAATATCCGTCTACTTCGTTGAGCTTGAAGGGGTCCATCGACCAATCGCTGCGCAGCGCCTGCACCACATCGAGATGGGCGATAAACAGCACCGGCCTGGCCGCGCCCCGGCCGCGATAGCGGACCACCAGGTTTCCCTTGGTTGGGACAGGGCCGAGGACTTGTACGTCCTGCTCGGGAAAGCCGGCGGCCTTCAGGCGCGCGGCCATCGCCTGCGCGGCTGTGGTCACATTGCCGGCGGGAGTATCGGTGGTGTTGATTGCGATGAGCTGTTCAAAGATGTCCCGCGCGGATTGCTGCTGCGGCGACAAAGAGGACTGATTTGCGCTTCCGCTCTGCGCAAGCGATGAAAGCGGCAGCGATAAGGCAAAAAGGAAGGCAAAAAGGATTCTGTAGCGCATTCGCAAAGACCTCAAAGAATTCGAAAGCTCTGGATTAAACTCCGGACGGCGCTCAAAGACTGCATATAATCTTGTATATGGCGCGTGGATGGGAAAGCAAATCGGTGGAATCGCAGATAGAAACCGCGCGCGAGGGGCTATCGGCCCCTGGTGCAACGCTCACAGACGATAAAAAGAAGCAGCGGAGGGAGCTGGAGGGGCTGGCGCTTTCGCGCACTCGCGTCCTGCAACAGATCGAGAACGCCACTCACGATGGTTATCGTGACTCTCTCAAACAGGCGCTCGGCGAGCTTGACCGGAAAATCGCCGCTTTGAATTCCGGGAAATGAATGGCGCAGCGATATTCCATGGGCCCAACGTTCCTGGGCAGCATAATCTTAACGCCCATCGTTCCTTCGCTGTCATTCGACATGCAGCGGTCTTAGAAATTCTCACCACGCAGCGGGGAAGAGCATGGCTTCAGCCATGCGTTAAGCGCTTGAAAAGGATGCGGCTTCAGCCGCGGCTGCTATTGAGCCGCCAGCGAGGGCTTTGCCGCCTTTTGCTGCAATCTACTTTTGCGGCCCCATAACCAGTAAGAGATTCGGAAGAGCAGCAGCACCGCCAATGCGGCGGCATATTTTTCAGGCCGGCGCAGGTCTCGCTTCACCAGCCACCAGAAGTGGACGACCCCGGCTGTTGCGCTCAAATAAATCAGGCGATGCAGTACCTGCCATCGCTTTCCGCCCAATCGCCGGATGCTTGCGGCGGTGGAGGTAAGGGCAAGCGGCAACATCAGCAGCCAGGCCAGAAATCCCACCGTGATAAAAGGACGCTTCGCGATGTCCTTCAGCATTTCGCCGAAATCGAAGAACTTATCGAACCAGATATAGGTCAGCAAATGCAGGCAGCCATAAAAGAAGGCAAATAAGCCAAGCAGGCGCCGAAACCGTATCAGCCAGTTCCATCCGGTAATGCGCCGCAAGGGAGTAATGGCCAGGGTGGTGGGCAGAAGGATCAGCGTCCAGTGGCCGGTCGTAAGCGTGATCACGCTGACCGGGTCGGCCCCCAGGTCCTGGGCGGCAAGATGGGTCCCCTTTGCCAGCAGCACCAGCAGCGGGCCGAGACAAAGCACCCAAACCACGATTTTAAGCAGGATGAGGCGGCGTCGAGTCACGGGCGTTCAGAAGTATTTCTGCAAATCCATGCCTTTGTAAAGGCCGGCGACCTGGTCTTCATAGCCATTGAACATGAGGGTCTTGCGCCGGTTGAAGAACAGCCCTCCGCCAATGCGGCGTTCGTAGGCCTGGCTCCAGCGCGGATGGTCCTTATGCGGGTTCACGTTGGAATAAAATCCATATTCAAATGGATTGGCCTGGTCCCACGCTGTCTTAGGCTCGGAGTCCACAAACCTGATCTTCACGATGGATTTGATGCTCTTGAAGCCATACTTCCACGGCACCACGATGCGAATGGGCGCGCCGTCCTGATTGGGCAGGGTCTCGCCATATAATCCGACGCAGAGCAGGGTAAGCGGATGCATCGCCTCATCCATGCGCAGGCCTTCGGTGTAGGGCCAAACCAGAAGTGTCCGGTCTTTTTGTCCGGGCATTTGCGACGGGTCTTCCACGGAAACAAATTCCATATACTTCGCCTTTGAGGTCGGACCGGCCAGTCCTATGAGTTCGCTCAGCGAATAACCCACCCAGGGGATCACCATCGACCAGCCCTCAACGCAGCGATGGCGATAGATGCGCTCCTCCAGGGGACGCAGGCGCATGAGCGCATCAATGTCATAGACCTTGGGTTTGTTTACCAACCCTTCCACGGAGACCGTCCACGGACGGGTCCTGAAGTTCTTGGCCAGCTCCGCCGGGCCATATTTATCCGTGCTGAATTCGTAAAAATTGTTGTAATTCGTTATGTCTTTATACGAGGTGAGGGTCTCGCTGGTGCTGAGTGGGCTCTTCGTGGTCTGGAGCTTCGCTCCGCCGGCTTCCACCTTAGAAGGCGAAACCACCTCGCGCACGCAGCCCGTGACTAGCGCGGCCGCGCCCAGCGCGGATGCTCCGGTCATGAATTTGCGGCGGTCCATATACAGGCTTTGGCTGGTGATTTCAGAGGACGGAATATCGCTGGACTTCTTGATGAGCATATTTGGAGGTCCTTGGTCTCCACATAGGATTACAGAACCGGCCAAAAGAAGCGAAGAAATCTTTCCAACGGGGATGACTTTTTATTGCTATCCATAGGACGGTAAACAAATTTGATCGCACTGCTGCCCTGAATGCACCCAAACCGGTCAAATCCGGGCGCATTCAGGACAATCGCTGGAGTTATGAGGGGTTCTGGGTCGCCGCCGCGGAGGGTTTTGACTTGCGTGATTTTCCCATGGCCCCGACTTTTGAGGCTGTCTCGCGCGCCGATTTCAAGTGGTCTTGCAGCGTGGGCAGCGTCTGCGAGGCAAAGTTCTTTACGTCAGAATCGGAGCCGCTCTTGGCCTCTTTTTTAAATTCGGCCACGTCCTTGGTGTGGTCCATTACCATGCTTCGCATGTAGGCGCGGTCGAAGTCCTGGCCGGAGAGCTTTGAGAGGCGGTCCTTTTCGGCGCTGTCTTTGGCGTTGATTTCAGTGGGAATGGTGATCCCCTTTTGCGAGGCGACCTGCTTCAACTGGTCGTTGGCTTTGCTGTGGTCGTCCACCATGCGCTGGCCAAACTTTTTCACGTCGTCATCGGAAGCCTTATCGGCGGCGAGTTTGCCCATTTCAACTTCCGCCAATCCTCCCTCGGCCGCTTTCTTCACGAAAGCAGCGTCGGAGCCCTTTGCGTTGGCGGCGCCGCTTCCGCGGTGATGGCGATGTCCGGTGGAGGTCTGGCTGGTGGAACTGGATGGATTGTCCTGCTGCCCGGCAGTGTTGTCGGGACTGCTGGAAGTCTGCGCAAAGCAGCTCAGGGACAAAGCGAGAAACGTGGAAAGGATTAACTTGCTCATCGTGCACTTCCTTCTGGAAAAGTGGGATTTGCTAGTTGAGATGCCGTTTTCAGGGTTGAGGAACGGGGTTGACGGCCTTCGATGATGGGGCGGCAGTGCTGAACGTGAGCTGCCGCTCGCTTCAGTATGCAAGCCCGAGAAAAGCCCTCATAGGAAATCTTCTCTTACAAACAGCTAAAAGCGATGGCAAGCAGGGCAGAAGAGCAGGTGGAAGCAAGATTCACGGCGTTGTTGGTCAAAAATCCTTCTCGTTCGAGCAGAGCGCCAAGGAAACTATCGAAAATCATTCCGAGAAATCCGCAGAGGGCAATCACGCTGCCGGCGCGCATTGCCGCTTGTCCGGTTAACACAGCTTCACAGGCGACGAGGATGGCGGCGATCAGCCCGGCAAAGACGCCAATAAAGCTGATGCCCCCGTCCGTTCCAATCGGAACAGCGCTGCCATCCGTGATCAGTCGCGCGCGTCTGCCGAATGCCTGACCTACCTCGCTGGAGGTCGTATCCGAGGCAGCCTCGGCCAGCGCAGCCAGAGAGGCGACTTGCAGCGCATGACTCCAGGGCAGGACCACGGAGAGCCCCGCAGCCATGGCCGATATCCATAAATTGGCCAGGACCTGGGCGCCGTTGCGCCCGTGACTTCGCTCCGCAACTCCCAACTGCTGTTTTCGCCGTGCCCCTGCTTTGGTGGCAAGCCATGTCAGGAGAAATACGCAGAGCAGTGTACCCATCCCAGGCAAACCCGCAGTGACGTAAAGAACCAGAGAGAGCAAGGCCCCTGCCGCGGCCCCGGAGAAGGAAGCGGCCCGCACCCTATATGCAAAAAGAGCGAAGGCTATGGAGAGGACTGTACCCAGAAGAATACGGGAACGCAGCGCGGCATGGCGCAGCAGCATGTTTATAAACAGTGCGCAGAGGACGCACAGAAGTAACGTCCAGAAGAGAGTTGCCGGGGAAGTTTTGCTGGAATGTGGCGCCCGGTTCAGATAAGATTTCATTCGCTTCCGAGGGTCATTAGTTCTAAATGCAATTGCAGCACATATTTAGGGAATAAGCATCTTAATATTTGGTTTATGGCGCCCGAGCTTGCAAGCAGCGCGCCAGAGATTCTCGAAGCGCGTTCCGTCGCGAAAGGAAAGTTTATGGCAGCTTCCGTTTGGTCAGGATACCTGACCTTTGGTTTGATCTCCATGCCGGTAAAGCTTTTTTCCGGCGCCCGCAGCTCCCACGTCAGCTTTCACATGCTGCACCGGGACGATCTGACTCGCATCAAGCAGCAGCTATATTGCCCGCATGACGAGAAAGTCGTCGAGCGGAACGAAATTGTAAAGGGATACGAGTACCGCAAGGGCGAGTACGTGGTCATCGAGCCGGAGGAGCTCAAGAAGATCGAGCCGAAGACGGCCAAGGCCATGGAGATCCTCGAATTTGTAAAGGCGGATGAGATCGATCCCATTTATTTTGAGTCTTCCTACTATCTCGTGCCGGAAGAAGCCGGACGGCGCCCCTATGCGCTTCTGCAGAAGGCCCTGCAGGACACCAGCTATGTGGCCATCGCGAAGATCACCATGCACAATCGCGAATACACCGTCTTTCTGCGTCCTTTCAATGGAGGATTGCTTCTGCACACCATGTATTACCAGGAAGAGGTCCGTACGGTGGAAAATTTTGGTCCCACTGACGTGCCGTTAAAAGATGCCGAGGTCAAAGTCGCCCATCAACTGATCGAGGCCCTGGCGGCGGAATGGGAGCCCGAGAAATATCACGATACCTTTCAGGAAAATGTGAAGGAGCTCATCAAGGCCCACCTTGAGGGCAAGGAAGTGACCGCAATCGAGAAGCCGAAGAAGATGGCCCCGGTCGTAGACCTGATGGATGCCCTCAAGCAAAGCCTGGCCAGCATGGAAGGCAAAAAGAAAGCGCCGCAGCGCGCGGTGGAGGCGCAGCGTCAGAATGAGGTCCATGTGGAAGCCAAGGCCGGCAACGCGCAGGCCCCTAAAAAGGCAGGGAAGAGGCGTTCCGGCGCTGCCTAGGCTGGTGCTGCCACGCAAACTGCGGCCAACTCACTCCCAGGCTGCACATATTCCGGGGAAGCTGCTAAAATCTTAGTTTCACAACAAACGGATTTTAGGAGCCGGGATGAAGGCGAAACAGAACGCCTGGATGGTGTTCTTTGCGTTATGTTTGTTTTTGATTTCTGGGTGTGGAGACACGTATCGGCCCGTTGCCAATCCCATAGCCTCGGCAAATAATCCGATTCCACAGCCATATGGCACGATGGTCGTGGTCTCGAATGGAGGGAGCAACACCACCCTCAATGGCGAGTCCACCGAGATCAATGTTTCCGGAGACTCGATTGTCCAGCAGGTTTCCGTGGGCCTTAATCCGGTATCGGCTTTCGTGAGCAGTTCGGGCGTTTATACCGCAAATCAGGCCAACGATAGCGTTAGCTATTATTCACCCATCGCTACGGCGCCTCCCGTCACTACCATCACTCTCGCCAGCGGTTCGGCCCCAGTGTATGCGGTCCAGGCGGGCTCAAATATTTATGTCGCAAATTCCGGCTCCACTCACCAATCGGTGGGAGTAGTTGGCTTTCCTTCCGGTTCCTCGGTCTACGCCCTGCTGCAGGAAATTCCGCTGGACAGCAACCCAACCATACTGGCTGCCCTGCCGAATGGCTCGAAAGTATATAGCGTGAATTCGAGCACCAACGATATCAACGTAATTTCCACAAAAGATAATACGGTCACCTCCACCATAGCGCTGGCATCAGGCTCGAATCCGGTGTGGGCCGTGGCCAGCTCGGACAATCTGCATGTGTTCGTGGTAAATCAGGGTTCCAATAATGTGAGCGTGATTGACGCCACCACCGACCGCGTCGTGAACACGGTCAGCGTGGGGAGCGCTCCCAACCGGGCAATCTTCGATCCCATGCTGATACGCGTTTACGTCACCAATACGCAGTCCAATAACATCAGTGCGATCAATGCCGATCCCAATTCCTCCAGCTTTCTTGCGGTGAAAAATATTGGGGTTGGCAAAGCTCCGGTCTCCGTGACCGCGCTTGCGGACGGAAGCCGGGTCTACGTAGCTAACTCGGGCTCCAATGATGTTTGGGTAATCGATCCCATGAGCTATACGGTCACAAATAAAATTCCGGTGGGTACGGGGCCTGCCTGGATCGCTTCTTCGGCGGACAGCAGCAAGGTTTACGTGGCCGACCAGGGATCGTTGGACGTGGCCATTATCCGTACATCGAATAATACGGAAATTTTTCCTAGGACACTCAATGGAACGCCCTCGCGCCTTCAGATCCAGCAGGACCCGAATTGCGTCCCCACCCCGCAGCAGAGCTGTCCGATGTCGGTCCCGATCTTTGTAAGCTCGCTCTAGGATTGAAAAGCAGCTGCGTCAAAGGCTTTGCGAGGGCCTGCTTAATCGGCGACCACCGCCGTCCGCTCTTCTCGCCTCCTGCGGTTGTAGCGCATTCCGATATTCATGAAGAGGCTCCCCTTCTCGGTATTGAAGCTCATCACCATGGCCTCAATATCTTCGCTTCCGGAAAGGCCCTCATCGGTTCCATGCAGCTCCGGAGGAGAGATTTTAAAGTGAAAGCCCTGATCATTCAGCGTGGTGACCGCGTTCCCAATCACCATATTGGCGATCTCGCAGGTCGTTTCTTTTACGAGGGACTCCGATTCCTCCACCGCGCCTCCGGCAAGATAAGAAGCTATGTTCATGGCCGTGGGCAGGTCCATATCGAATATCACGCGGCCTTCGATGTCGCCGTAAATCTGGACCTCCGCGGCAATGCCCTTGCGGCGATAGACTTCCTCCTCCATGCTCAGGTCCCCCATGGTCGTCTTGCATTGCAGGACCTCGGCAAGCACCGCATCCGCCGAATTGATGAACGGCTGTATCAGTTCGATTTTCATCGTTATTCTCCGGCCGCGGTCTTGGCTGCTGTCGTGACCTCTTCGCCAAGCACATAGCGGATCACTTCATACAATACCTCCGGCTTGACCGGCTTCTGGATAAAGTGGCGGGCGCCTTTTTGCAGCGCGGAGACCACGTTCTCCTGGTAACCGACCGAAGATACCATCACAATGCGAGCCTCGGGATGCTGGCGAACGATCCTTTCCACGGCCTCGATTCCTTCCATCTGGGGCATGGTAATGTCCATCAGCACGATGTCCGGGTGAATGCGCTCGTATTCGGTGATCGCCGTGCAGCCGTCGCCGGCTTCTCCGGCCAGCTCTCCACCGAATGATTCAATGAGCTTGGCGATATTTTTCCGCGCGAATACCGAGTCATCCACCACCAGGTACCGAACGGGATGTTTGTCCTTGCTGCGAACTAGAGCGGCAAATTGCTCCATAATTATTCTCCTTACAACCGATCGTGCGACTTGAATTTCATTAGACCTTGGTTACCGAACGACGCTCCTGGGCGCATTGTGCCATCAGGGTATTCGCAAGAGCGTCCAATGGGACTACACGCATAATATGTCCACGTTCAAGGGCGGCTTTGGGCATGCCATACACCACGCAGGAGGGCTCATCCTGTGCCAGGGTGATTCCTCCCGCTGCCTTGATGGCGCCCATGGCATCCGACCCATCTTCCCCCATCCCCGTCATGATGACCCCGATGGTGCTGGAGCTGAATTCCAGCGCCGCCGAACGGAAGAGCACATCCACGGAGGGGCGGTGACCGTTCACCTGAGGTTCGTCGGACAGCACTACGATCCCTCCCAGCGGCTTGCGCTTCACCCGCATGTGCCGATTGCCAGGACAGATGAGCGCTCGACCGGGCAAAAGCATGTCCCCCGATACCGCTTCTTTCACCTCAATAGCACAGGATTCATTAAGGCGGCGGGCAAACATTTCCGTGAACCCTTCGGGCATATGCTGTACTACCACAATAGACCCGGAAAAATCCTCCGGCAATTGCGACAGAAGATACTGCAGGGCATTCGGTCCGCCGGTCGAGATTCCGATGGCAACAATTTTGGTTGGGGGGGTGCTTCGGTCCGTACGGGTCTTCTTGATTCGCCGCAACTCGGGGGTCAACGGTGGAGGAGTTATATACTTCGGCACGCCGGACTGCGCAGCCACTTTTACCTTCGTCGTGAGTTCCTGGGCGATCGCCTCCAGGTGGGCCGAGGCCGCGTTCTGCGGCTTGGCGACAAAATCAAACGCCCCCAGGGCAAGCGCTTTAAAGGTCGCCGCCGCTCCGGCCGTGCTGTGCGAACTTACGATGATAGCGGGGATGCGATGGATCCGCGTGATCTGGCGCAGCATCTCCATGCCATCCATGCGCGGCATGTCCAGATCCAGCGTGACTACGTCAGGCTTCAGCTCCTGGATCTTCTTAAGCCCAAAGCTGCCGTCCATGGCGGTCCCGACCACATGGATGGAGCCGTCCCGCTCCAGGATTTGTGGGATCATCTTGCGCATCAAGGCTGAATCATCGACTACCAGTACACGCACCGGCGCGCTCATGCGGTGGCCTCCATGCTTTGCAGCTTGGCAAAGCGGGGAACAACCGCCGAGAGATTTAAGATCAACACTACGGCGCCGTCTCCCAGGATCGAGGCGCCGCTCACCAGTTCAGTTGCGACCAGATGATCGTCGAGCGCTTTAATGACCAGTTCTTCTTCTCCCACCAGCCGCTCCACGACCAGTCCAAATTTGCGGTCGGAGAGAGAGATCACCACAATGAAATGTCTTTGCCCCGCCGGACTTGCCTTGGCCATTTTATTCAGGCGGACCAGGGGCAGGACCTGGTCGCGAAGTTGGATGACTTCGTGCTGGTCCACGCGATGAATCTCGGATTCGCGGGCGCGGGTAATCTCCAGAACTGCCCCCAGCGGGACCGCGTAGAGCCTCTCGCCGACCCGGAACATCAACGCCTTGATGATGGCCAGCGTGAGCGGCATCTTAAGGTAGAATGAGGTCCCTTCTCCCCGTTTGGACTGAATGCTGACCGAGCCCTTCAGCCTTTCCATCACGCTATGGACAACATCCATGCCGACCCCGCGTCCTGAGACGGAAGTCACCTGCTGTGCCGTGCTCAAGCCGGGGTGAAAGACCAGGTTGAGTCCTTCGGATTCATTCATCCGGCTGGCTTCCTCGAAGGTGATGATGCCCTGCTCGATCGCCTTGGCAATCAACTTTTGCCGGTCGATTCCTTTTCCGTCGTCCGTGCATTCAATGATGACCTGGTTGCCCTGATGGTAGGCATTCAGGCGCACGATGCCGGTTGGGGATTTTCCTGCCCTGCTCCGCTCCCGGGGCGACTCGATTCCATGATCGATCGCATTGCGCACCAAGTGAGAAAGAGGCTCGGCCAGCGCGTCCAGAATGCTTTTATCCAAGTCGGTTTCCCCACCGTTGATGACCAGCTCCACTTCCTTTTCGCAAAGCTTGGCGGTGTCCCGGACAATCCGCGGAAAACGGCGGAACAGTTGTTCCACCGGCACCATTCGGATCTTCATCACCGATTTCTGAAGATCATTCAACACTCGCGACTGAAAGGCCATTGCATCCGCAAGCCGGGCGCGCAGCGGGTCCTTGGCAAACCGCTTGTCAAATTCATGCATGCTCTGGGCAAGCATGGATTTGCCGATGATTAATTCCCCCACCAGATTCAACACCGTATCGATTCTTTCCGCATCCACGCGTAGGAGGTTTTCGGAAGGGGTTGACGCGACCGTCGGCGCTTCGGGAATATTTGCGGGCTCCTCCGGCGCGGCTTCTTCCTGCGAAAAATTCGTAGGAAACAAATCCGCGGGGCTGGGTATTTCTTCCGCGTGCCCCGATATCTCTCCCGATCTCTCTTCCGAGGGAAGGATTCTCGGTAGATCTTGTTCCTGCCCCGCAGCCTGGACTTCTTTTGTCTCCGTTTCCCGTTCAGGGAAAGGTTGGACCGATACCTCGGAGACCATTGCCGGAATCCGGCATTTTTTCTCAAACCATTCGGCATCCTGGGAGGTGGCCACCGCCGCCTCAAACCGATCCAGATTTTCCAGGGCTGCGGAATCGTCTGGATAAAAGCCAATCAGCGAGCCGCCTTCCTGCAGTACACTCCGGATCATTTGCAAGGCCGCCGCGGGCATGGCGCAGCCGCTATCGAGGGTCCCCCTGATGTGGAAGACAGACTGGCCGCCGCGCAGGGCCTCTTCCATCATCATCTGCTCATATTCCGTCCAGGCGACGTGCTCAGGGAGGTGCTGGCCATTATTTTTTTCGGGCGCGGCAATCAGTTTCTGGATCCGTTGCCGGATGGACCCATATTCCGGAAGCGGCGAGCCATTGCGATAAGCCGCAAGCAATGCGCTGAAGACGTCCGCCGCCTGCAATACCAGCTCCGCGAGCTCCCCTTTGCTCCCGGATGCGATCTCCGGCGTAAGAATGTCCTCGAGTTCATGCGCGAGTTCGCTCAGTTCGGGATATCCGCATCCCGCGGAATCGCCCTTGAGGGTATGCACGGTGCGGCGCACCTCCCGCAACACCTCGGGATCTCCGGGATTTTTCTCCAGCTTGAGGCCTTCTTCATTGAGCGTTTGCAGCAACTCGGCCGCGCTCGAAAAGAAGAGGTCCCTCAGCTCGGAGGACCGTTCATCGGAGAAAAAACTCAAGCGGTCACCTCAATCTTCTGGTATGCCGTTCCGTTGTTCTGATGGATCATGCGAAACTTGTCGGTCAGTCCGAACAGGCTCTCGGCGTGTCCAACGAAGAGGAGTCCTTCAGGATTCAGGCAGCGATAAAACTTTTCAATCAGGCGCTTCTGCTCCGCCTCATCGAAGTAAATCATTACGTTCCTGCAGAAGATCACATCGTTGCGTTGCGGAAGAAACTCGGTCTTTAAATTGTGGAAGTCGAAGCTGACCAGCTCTTTCACGCCCTTCTTAATGACGTACTTGTCACCGATCTTGTCAAAGTAGCGCAGGCGGAAGGTGTAATCCACCGGCTCCATATGGGTCTCGGAGTATGCGCCTTCCTGGGCGGCGCGCAGCGCGGAATAGCTGATGTCGGAAGCCAGGATCTCC
>CAYTQA010000062.1:0-12142 GCA_964439495.1 uncultured Terriglobales bacterium
CGCATGGCGCTGCAGATGTTCATCGACAAATATCTCAAGCCGAAGTACCCCAATGTGGGCCTGGACACCGATTTCAAGATGCCATCCCGGATTGATACTGCAACCGTGGGAAATCATTATGCAGTGGTAACGCAGAAGTAGGGATTGTCCCGCTTCATGTCATCTTCTCGCGCTGATAGCCATACGGACAATGGCGGCAGCCCGATTGGCAGCAGTATCCGCGTCTCTTCAGATATTCGGCGGTGAAGACAAAGAGGCCATTCTCGATGTAATAGTCCACGCCTTCCACCAGCGGGGGAGCGGCATCCGAACGCGGCGGTGGGGAGCTGTCGGGCATTTCTCAGCCCGCATTCCTGGCGGCGGCCGCGGATGCCTCTTCCGCGTCTTCATCCGCAGGTTCAGCCGAAGACATTTCCACGGCGAGTCCATCGCGGAAGCTGACCGTTCGTGAAGAGATTGCCGGAATACGCTCGCCGGGGACGATTACCCCAACCAGGTTCAGCGGATCGGCGGCGGAGAAGGTGACAGTCTCGCTCCGCGACGGCATCCTGCGATGGGCGCGCATCGACTACAGAGATTCGTGCAAGGAAAACTGCTCGCCCATGAAGCCGCTGACGAAGCGTCCTCCACGAATGTCGCCTCGCGATTCCAGCCGGCGGAATACCTGGAGCAGATCGCGCCATTTGGGGACAACCGATTCCCGCGCCAGCAGCTCGCGAAAGACCACCCCATAGCGGCGCAATAACATGCGGCATGCGGCTTCGAGGGCAAGCTCGCGCGTGGCCGGCTCGACGTTGCGCAGCAGGGACCAGCGTCCGGCGTTGCTGCGCGGACGCAGCATGCGTTTGGCGGCGCGGCGGCGCGGCGCAATCAGGGAGCGCAAATTATCGAAGCCATCGGCGGTGACCAGGCCGGCCGCAACCAGCTCCCATAATCCAGTCTCAATTTCGGATTTTTGTTTTCCGGAGGCGCGCACAATATCGGCAAAGAATAACGCTCCCCGATTTTTGAGCACGTCAAAGACCTCCCGCGCGACCGGGCTCAGGCTGCGCTCCAGCTCAGGGACCGCGGTCTCTTCGGCGTGATGCGGGCAGGCGGCGATCCAATCCGCGTCTTCGCGCACGAAAAAAGTCACGGGCGCAACGCTGGTGGGGACGATGCGGCGCAATCCTGTCAGGGAAGAATCGAGCGTCGCCGGATGCGGAGAGATGCGTCCCCAGCCCACCGTTCCCATCAGGCAAAGACGGTCGAGGGCGGAGGAATCGTAGTCGCGCACCCGCCGGGCCAGCACCTCGCGCTCCCATACCGAGGCGGGCACTTCAAAACCCTGAAGCTGGCGGACCACTTCCAGCACGCCACGCTCGCCGCTGGTCTGCGAACCAGACGCAACATGCTGCCAGTGGAGCAGCCACTGCATGAAGGTGGCCGCCGTGACCGGCTCAATCTGCTTGCGTAATGCGCCCAGGGTAAGGCGATGGATGCGCGCCAGCAGACGGCGTTCGCACCATTCGATCGCATTGGGATTCGCCTGCTCATAATTTCCACGCAGGATGGAGCCGCTGGCCTCCAGCCGCAGCAATATCTGTTCGATTTCACTCGCCGGGACCGAGAGCGTCTCGCTTAGGACCTTCGCGGTGGTTGGACCGCAATGCATCATCCATCCGGCAATCATTGCCAGCAGCGCGTCAGCGCGTGAAGCCGGCGGCGCTTCCACCGCAGCCAAACTGTCTTCGAACTGCGCCTGGGGATAGATGACGCGAAAGCTTTCCAGCTTTTCCGCCGCGACCCAGAAGCAGTGACCATCGAGATGCGCCCGGGTAGCGCGTCCCGCGTCCCGCAATCGCATAAAAAAGTTTGCCCAGAGCTCGCCAGGATTGGGGCGTCCGAATGCCTCCAGATTTTCCGGGAGGGCGATCAGCGTGAGCAGGTTGTCGTGCAGCTCATGATGGTCGCGCACATCGGGCCATGCGTCCTCTCGCACCTGCACAATGGCAGCGGGATCGAGATGGCCCACCTCGCCCAGAACGGAGGCGGGCAGCGTGCGGCGCATCTCCACGGCGCGCGCCCTGCGCTCTTCGAGTGGGGCATCGTCGAGAAAGGCGTAAGGATGCGAATTGAGGATCTCCTGCGAGAAGACCGAGGGCACCGGCGTATCCACGGCGATGCATTGGATCCCGCCATTCTCGATCTGGCGCAGCAGCTCTTTCAGACCTTCGATGTCCATGGCTTCGGTGAGGACGTCCTTCATCACCTCGCGCACCAGTGGATGATCGGGAATCCTGATCTCCCCTTCGATATTTTCCTGGCAGGCGGCAACATCGGGGAAGACCGAGGCCAGCAGATCATCCGAGCGCGTGCGCTGGATCTGTGGCGGGATCTTCTTGCCGTTGCGGAAGCGCAGCAGAGCCAATGCCCGGCCCGCGTCCCAGCGCCAGCGCGAGCCAAAGAGCGGAGAGGCGAGCGCCGCCTGCTCCAGCAGGTGCTGCACCGTGTTCTCGTGGAGAAAATGAAAGACATCGGCCAGTGGGAAACTATGCTGCTCGGCCAGCGAGATGTTCAGCCCGTTGTCAGTGGCGGCCGCCTGAAGCTCGAAGTTGAAGGAGCGGCAGAAACGTTTGCGCAACGCCAGTCCCCAGGCCTTGTTGATGCGTCCGCCGAAGGGCGCATGGATCACAAGCTGCATCCCGCCGCCTTCATCGAAGAAACGCTCGGCGATGATGGTCCGCTGCGTGGGCACCGCCCCCAGGATGGTGCGCCCCGCAATGATGTATTCCACGATCTGCTGCGCCCCGGCATCGTCCACTCCGCATTCCTGCCGGAGCCACGCAATGGCATCGCCGACCCCGGGCTGACGAGTGAAATCCGCGCCCTGCGAGAGGTCGCAACGCACTCCGGCGGGGACCATCTCATGCACCATCTGCCGGATGTGGGCCACCTGCGCCGAAAGCTCGGAGGTCCGCTGCGGGGCCTCTCCGCGCCAGAACGGAATAGTAGGTGCGGCGCCATGAGCGTCTTCGACCAGCACGCGGCCGGTGGATTCAACGCGGCGGATGCGCCAACTGGTATTGCCCAGCAGCATCACGTCGCCAACGTTACTCTCCACCGCAAAATCTTCATCGAGGGTCCCGACCGGCACCTCATCCGGCTCTGCCACCACGCTGAACAGCGCGGTATCGGGAATGGCGCCTCCATTGGTGACGGCCACCAGCCGGCTGCCCCGGCGGGCATGCACGCGTCCATTCACCCGGTCGCGATGCAGGTAAGCGCCGTAGCGTCCGCGTTGCGAGGCGATGCCGTCGGAGAGCATCCTCATCACACACTCAAACTCTTCTTCCGGCAGGTTGCGGTAAGGGTAAGCCCGCCGCACCAGCTTAAAAATTTCTCCTTCGTCCCACTCCTCGGCGGCGCACATGGCCACGATCTGCTGGGCCAGCACATCGAGCGGGGCTTCGGGAATATAAAGCCGGTCCAGCTCTCCAGTCACCATGGAGCGGACCAGCGCCGCGCATTCCACCAATTCGTCGCGGGTGGTGGGAAAGATGCGCCCCTTGGGGACGGCCCCACGCCAGTGTCCGGCGCGCCCGATGCGCTGCAGCATGATCGCGATCTGCCGCGGCGAGCTGATATGGCAGACCAGGTCGATATGGCCGACATCAATGCCAAGCTCGAGCGATGCCGTTGCCACCAGCGCCCGGACCTCTCCATTGCGCAGCCTGCTCTCCGCCGCAAGCCGCAGTTTGCGCGAGAGGCTGCCATGGTGCGCGGCGACATTCTCTTCCCCCAGACGCTCCGCAAGCTGGTGGGCCAGGCGCTCGGTGATGGTGCGCGTGTTCACAAAGATCAGGGTGGAGCGATGCTGCTGGATCAGCGCGCACAGGCGCTCATAGATTTCTTCCCACACCGCCATGGTGGCGACCGCGCCCAATTCGCTCTCCGGGACCTCAATCCCCAGGTCCATCCTGCGGCGATGTCCCACATCCACGATTGCGGCGGGAGCGCGGTCCACCCCGGAGCCACGTAGAAAACCCGCGACCAGTTCAATCGGCTTCTGCGTGGCCGAGAGCCCGATGCGGAGCGGCGGGCGGGGAGTGAGCGCGTCCAGTCGCTCCAGAGAAAGCGCGAGATGCGCGCCGCGTTTATCGTCGGCCACGGCGTGGATCTCATCCACGATCACGGTTTCGACATCGCGCAGAAGATTGCGGCTCTTCTCCGCCGTGAGCAGGATGTAAAGCGACTCCGGCGTAGTCACCAGGATGTGCGGAGGCCGCTTGAGCATCCTCTGGCGCTCCGCCGGAAGAGTATCTCCGGTACGAACGAAGGTGCGGACCTCCGGCATCAGCAGCCCGCGCTCGCCGGCAAGTTGCATGATCTCGCCCAGGGGACGCTCCAGGTTCTTTTGAATATCGTTTCCCAGGGCCTTGAGCGGGGATACATAGAGGACTTCAATACGGTCCCGCAGCTCTCCCGATATGGCCTTCCGCACCAGCCGGTCAATGCAGGCGAGAAATGCCGCCAGCGTCTTGCCCGAGCCGGTGGGGGCGGAGATTAATGTGGTGCGTCCCGCCAGGATGCAAGGCCAACCCTGCTCCTGCGGCTCCGTGGGGGTGCTAAAGCGGTTTACAAACCACTCCCGCATCAGCGGATGCGCCCAGGCCAGAGAGTCGGGAATCGTGGGATGATTTGGGAAAAGGTCGGACACAACCAGCTAGTCTACCGCTTCTATTCTGTTTCGCAAAATCTTCGCCACCAGGGTAGATGGATTTCCACGTTTTTCTTTGGAAGATGGCTGCCGGATTCCATGGAGTTGATCGTCATGCATTCCGTTCATCTCATTTACAATCAACGCTTATGTCAATCGAACGAGCTAAAAATATAAAAATCATGTTGTTTGACGTGGATGGCGTACTCACCGACGGCAAAATCTGGCTGTTTCCGGCCCCCGCCGGGGCGCAGCAATCCACCCAGAGCCATGCGCAAGCCAAGGCGGATGCCGGGGGATATGGCATTGTGAGCAGCAACATCGTCGAGGCGAAGGGATTTCACGCCCACGATGGAGTCGCCATGTCGCTGGCGCGGCTGGGCGGCCTGAAGCTGGGCGTCATCACCAAAAGGATCTCCGAGACTGTTGCCCTGCGCGCTCGCGACCTCAGGCTGGACCACGTGTATCAGGGGCAGAACAACAAGCTCGAAGCCCTGGAGAAGATCGTCTCCGCGGAAAAGGTCCGCGAGGAGAATGTCTCTTATGTGGGCGATGACATTATGGACCTGCCGGTGCTCCGCCGCTGCGGCCTGGCCATCTCCGTCCCGAATGCGCGCAAGGAGGTGCGGGACGAGGTCCACTTTGTGACCGAGCATGCCGGCGGAGAAGGCGCCGCCCGCGATGCGGTGGAGTACATCCTGCGCGCCCAGGATAAGTGGGACGAGGTGCTGAAGAAATATATTGCGGGGAAGATGGAACCGACAAAGATGGAGCCCACGCAATAAACGTGAAATGAAAAAGGCCACGCTGTGGGAAGCGTGGCCCTTTTCTGCCGTTTCCCTGTTCCAGGTGGATTGCCATGCTGCCTCGTGAGGAGGGAAGCAGCTTGTGAAACCAACTGTTTGAAGCCGGTCTCAACAGCAACGCCTGTTATATTGTTAGACCGCATCCGCGGAAAAAAGTTTCGCCGTTGCTAAAAAAATTATTCAGGCAGCGGCGGAGGCTTGTGACTCAGCAAAGCCACGAAGCGGGAGTCTCCGCGAAGGCGGTCGAACTCCCGGTCCCGGGCAAAGTTTTGCGCTACAGCAAACCCCTCTTCAAGCGCCTTGCGAAGATATTGCAGGCACTTCTCCGGCTCGCCCGATTTGGCATACATTTTCGCGATCACATAGGAAAAACGGGCGCGGTCTTCAGCGGTGGTATGCATGGAAATTCCCACCCCGCTATTCCGCTCGAATACCTCGGGATCGAGGGTCAGCGCAATTGCATACTGCTGGTTGGCCTTTTCGAATTCCTTGCGCGAGAAGTAGGCGGAGCCAAGATTGCTGTGGAAGCTGGCCGATCCGGGATCGAGCTGAATGGCCTTGCCATAGAACTTTATGGCGCGGCGATAGTTGTGCTCCTCGTAAAAGACCACGCCCAGATTGTTGTAAGCCTCGGCGTTCGAGCGATTTACCTTGATCGCATGTTCAAAACTTTTCTTGGCGTCACCCAAATGAAGCATGAGCAATTCCGCGATCCCGATTTTGTTGTAGATCGCGTCTGCATCGATTGCCCTGGGAAGCGCCGCCCGGTAGTAGTCCACCGCATCCGCATAAAATTTGCGCGCGCGCAGAAGATCGCCGGTTTGCTCCAACTTAGGGGCCGGCATCAGGGGAGACGGCGGCTCGATCCGCCGCAACTGCTCGGGGGCGGTCAGGATGGGACTGTCATTGGTTGCAGGGCCAATGGTTGCAGGCAGATTGCCGGATGGCGATTGCATTTGCGGTACCCTGGTGATCGGTCCGGGGCCATGCGAGGGCATACCCGGGTCGGGCTGGGCCGGCGATGATAGCGCAAGCGCGAAGGTAATAAAAGCCAGCAGAGAGATAGACGGATTACGTTGCATAACGCGCCTCCCGCGTTGGGGGGAACCGCGCCGGCTATCAGTGTGGGGTCGAGGATGTTGCCGGCTGCGGGTTGGAATTGTTGTCCTTGTTGTCTCCTTTAAACACTCCTAGAACTTTCCCGAAAAATCCTTTTTTCTTCTTTTCGTCTTCCGGGGTAGCCGCAGGCATGGCTGCGGGGTGGCCGGTCGCCGCCAGACCGGCAGTACTCCCCTGTGGAGGATTAGACACCGCGGCCGGGGGTAAAGGTTTGGGGCCAAGCCCAAAAATCTTTTGGAAGAAGTTACGCTGGTCGGAGGCGACGTGGTCACAGGTGTCCTTGGGCTCGGTCCCTGCAATAAAGGCGGCAGGATAGGCATTCGGACAGACCGGGGTAGAGATGGTGTTGGTGACCTTATCCAGACGCAGGTCCACCACCCCCGGAGGCGGCGTAAATTCTTTTACATCTTTAAATTCGGGCAGGGCGACGGCGCGCTTCATGAACTCGGCCCAGATGGGGGCGGCGGTATGAGCGCCCTCCAGCTTCAGGTCGCTGTAGTCGTCATTCCCAACCCAGACGATGCAGAGCAGGTTGCTGGTGTAGCCGGCAAACCAGGCATCGTGCGATGTGCCGGTCTTTCCCGCGGCAGGCGCGGTAAACCCCATGCCTCGCACTCCGGCGGCGGTACCGTAGTTGAGTACGCCCTCCAGCATTTTAGTGATGATATAAGAGACACGAGGGTCGAGCACTGGCTTCTTGTCAGTGGTGTAGTCTTCCACCACGTCCCCATTCGGATCGCGCACGGAGTTGACCATCAGGGGCGAGATGCGTACGCCATCATTGGCGAAAACCGTGTAAGCGGCGGCCATCTCCAGGGGGGTTGAATCATAAGAGCCGATGGCCATCGCCGGGGTGGCCCGCACGGATTTAATCCCAGCCGCCCTCGCCAGGTCCGCGACCTTCTGGTATCCAACCTCTTCGGCCAGCTTGACTGTGGCGTTGTTCAGGGAATGGGCCAGGGCAGAGGTTGCGCTGACCGTCCCTAAATATTCGTCCCTATAGTTTCTGGGAGTGTAAATCTTGTCTTCATACTGAAAGACGGTAGGCACATCATCAATCATGGACGCGGGCGTGAATACCTGCGAGGAACCATCCACGGCGGTTTCCATGGCTGCGGCAAAGACGAAGGGTTTGAAGATAGAGCCGGTGGGGCGGTTCGTAACCGCGTGATTCAATTGGCTTAACCCATAATTGCGGCCGCCAGAAAGGGCCAGCACCTGGCCGGTATGCGGGTCCATGGCGATGAGCGCCACCTGCGGCTTGGGGCCGCTCAGGACTTTGGTTTCCGTCTTTGCGTTCTTACCCTTGCCGGTCCTGACCTTCTTTGTCCGCTGCTTTGTGACCAGGGCGTCCACTTGCTTCATCCCAATCTCAATGGCCTCGGCAGCCGCCTTCTGCAATTGGGAATTCAAGGTGGTATAGATGCGATAACCCTGCTCGTTCAGGTCCCGTTCGGAGTAATTCGCCAGCAACTGCTCGCGCACCATGTCCACGAAGTAAGGCGCATCGCTGGCCTCCACGTTGGGTGGGGCCAACTTCAACGGAGTGGCCTTGGCCTCGTCCGCCTGGGCGCGGGAGATTGCGCCATTCTCGAACATCGCTTCCAGCACCAGGTTGCGCCGCTCCATGGCGCGGTCCGGATGGCGATATGGGGAAAAGTAGCTGGGCCCATTCACAATCCCGGCCAGCAGGGCCGCTTCCGGCAGGGTAACGGTCTTTATGTCCTTGCCGAAGTAGGCCTGGGATGCCTCCCCGAAGCCCTTGATGTCAAAAGAGCCGCGCTGCCCCATGTCCGCGGAGTTGACATAGAGTTCTAGGATCTGTTTTTTCGAAAGCCTCTGCTCCAGCTCAATGGCGATGAGCATCTCCGCCAATTTACGGCGGATGGTCCGCTCGCGGGTGAGAAAGAAGCTGCGGGCGAGCTGCATGGTGAGGGTGCCGCCCCCCTCGCGTCTCTTCCCGCTCCGGATGTCCACCAGCGCGGCCACCACCAGACGGTAATAGTTGATGCCACTGTGCTGGAAAAAGCGCCGGTCTTCGATGGAGATGATCCCATCCACCAGCACCTTGGGCATATCTTCATAGGTGATAAGACGCTGCTTGGAGCGGTCCTGCCGGTCGAAGAGGCCGGTAATGAGTTCGGGCTCCAGCTCATAGGAGTCCAGGTCATTGCCATTGCTTACGGACGAGATGCGGTCTACCTTGCCATCCTTTACATGGATGAGCGCGCCTTCGGCGGTGTGATAGGACTCAGGGCCGGGCTTGATTTCAATCGAATTGGAGCCGGCGCGATAGCTCCCCAGCTTGGAGCTGAAGCGCTCTCCTACCTCGGTGTATCCCGCCTTGCGGAGCTGGGAGACCACGCTGGAGATGTTCAACCCCCGGCCGGTCCTCACGGTGTAGGGCGCGGCATAAATCTTGGCGGAGTTGGCGAAGATCTGGCCGCGCATCTTGGCATCCACGATCCTCTGGTACTTCACATAGTAATGGGCGAAGACGCCAAAGAGGACCAGGCAGGCAAGGATGACGGCGGCGACAATGCCGCGCAGCACCGAATGAGGCAGCCGCTGGCCCGCGCTTTTTTTTCGGGGAATTCTTAACTTGATTGCCACGTTCCTGGGGCAACTCCTTTAAATGGCGCTTTTTACTAGATTAGACGAGATGGCGCGAGTTGAAGTCACCAAAATGAAGAAAAACCCGGCGGGATCCAATCCCTTAGTTCAGTGCATCGTATGGTACCGCCGAGGGATCGATTTTTTCCCCGTTTCTGGCGGCCGGCTGAAAGCGCAAATTCACCGGATGCGCCGGCAGATCCACATGAACAGTGTAGTCCGCCCAGATGGTAACGTCACGGCCCTGACGCACCATGTGCACATCTTCCGGCCGGAGGGGAAGGCCCAGGTTTGATACCTTCTCCTGAATGGACCTGCGGATCTCCTCGTCGGTCCTGCCGGTATACGCCCCAAAACGGGAGATGCTCTGGATCTCGTCCTGAAATTGATAGTTATTCAGATAGACGGGGACCACCTTATATCCTACGTAGGATATGGCCACCAATACCAAAATCGATAATAGGACCTTGATTCTCGGCATTGCAGTCTGAGTTCCCGAAGGCCCGCAACCTACACCCCGGAAGCCAGTCGCGACAAAAGCGGAGCAATTTCGCTGATACTAGCATCCTGAGATTCCCGTGTCGAGCGGCGCACCAGCTCTACTTTCCCCTCGGTAACCTTCTTGCCAACATTGATCCGGAAGGGGACCCCGATCAGGTCCGCGTCCTTGAACTTCACCCCGGGACGCTCATCGCGGTCGTCCAGCAGGACGTCAAAGCCCGTTTTTTCCAGCGCCTCGGCGATACCGATGGAGGTGTTCAGCAGCTTGGCGTCCGTAACATTGGTGGGCGTCACCACCACATCGAAAGGGGCGATGGCGCGCGGCAGCCAGAAGCCGTTCTCATCGTTGCCCTGCTCAATGGCGGAGGTCAGGATGCGCTCGATGCCGATTCCATAACTGCCCATGATCGGTGTGACCTCCTTCCCGTCCTTGTCGAGCACGCGGGCGCCCATGGATTCCGAATATTTGTAGCCAAGTTTGAAGATGTGCCCGATTTCCACGGCCTTGCTCACGCGCAGGGGCGATCCGCAATTAGGGCATCCCTCTCCGGCCTCCACGTTGCGGAGGTCGGCATAGGCCCGGGGCTTGAAATCCCGCTCCGGCGTGACGTGGCGCAGATGATAGTCCTCCCGGTTGGCGCCGCTAATCAGGTTACGACGACCCTTGAGCGCCGCGTCGGCATAGATATGCTCGACCCCATCCACGCCCACCGGCCCCAGATAACCCGCCGGCGATTTGAAGATGGGCTCGATCTCCTCGGCGCGCATGGGCCGAAGCTCGCGCGCATTCAGAAGAGACAACAGCTTGGTTTCGTTCAGGGAGTGGTCTCCGCGCATGTAGACCACCACCGGATGCTGGACAGTCTTTCCCTCGCCCGCATCGAAGAGCGCCACCAGCGCCAATGTTTTGATCTTTTGCGTTGGAGAGACGCCCAGATATTGCGCCACTTCCTCAATGGTCTTCTTTCCCGGCGTATGGACCTCTTCCGGCGAGGGACCGTCGGGCGGGTCGGCGATGGGAGCGATGCGCGACTGGGCCTTCTCCATGTTGGCCGCATAACCGCAATTCTGGCAGGTGGCGATGTAATCCTCGCCGGCATCGGTGGCCACCATGAACTCATGGGACTGCGAGCCGCCCATGGAGCCGGAATGCGCCTCCACCACGGCAAAGTCCAGCCCGCAACGCGTAAAGATGCGGGTATAGGCCTCATAATGCTTCTGATATGATACGTCGAGCGCGGCGGCATCGATATCAAAGGAATAGGAGTCTTTCATGGTGAACTGCCGCACCCGCAGCAGTCCCGATTTCGGGCGGGGCTCATCGCGGAACTTGGTCTGGATCTGTTACCAGATTTGCGGTAACTGCTTGTAGCTGCGAAGCTCGCTGCGTGCGATCAGAGTCATGATCTCTTCGTGCGTCATGCCCAGGCACAGGTCGGCGCCCTTGCGGTCCTTCAGGCGAAACATGTTGTCGCCCATCACCGACCAGCGCCCGCTCGCCTCCCATACCTCGCGCGGATTGAGCGCCGGCAGGTAAAACTCCTGCGCGATCTTGTCCATCTCCTCACGCACGATCCTGGTGATCTTCAGCATGGCGCGCTGGCCGAGAAAGAGGAATGAATAAATCCCGGCCGCCAACTGGCGCACATAGCCGGAGCGGACGAGAAATTTGTGGCTGGCGACCTCGGCATCCGCCGGGGCTTCGCGCAGGGTGGGAATAAAAAGTTCAGACCAACGATACATGGATAGAGAGCTTCCGGTTCAAAAGGTTAATCTCTGATTGTAAAGGATGAGGCGATATAACGCGGGAACGGGGATTTTCTGGAAAACGCAAATGACAAGCACCCGTTTCATTGTGAGGGCGGGTCAAGAAGTTTAAAGCGTATATGGCACGCGCTACATCCAGAGATACCCGGGTGTATTTCGCCATCAGTGATCAATTTGAGGGCTGCTGGGCTGATACAATTACCAAAGTCCAAGAAAGCTATCTGAATGGTACCTGACAGGCTTTCTCTTTGAGAACAACATTACACAAACCTAAAAAGCCATTCCTTTTGGGCGTAAAGCCTCATCAGTGTACTAAGGGACCCGTGAGTGCGAGGAGGGAAATATGAAGCCTAGAGATCTCACAGAAGTGCTGAAGGGCGCTCCTGCTGGAGAATGGGTTGCCCTCACTAGCGACATGCGGAAGATGATCGGGCATGGTAAAACCGTGGAAGAAGCTGTTCAGAAAGCTAAGGCTGCGGGCGTAGAAAGTCCTTTTTTGCTCAGAATGCCTACGCCGAATGTTGGAGTGGCGGCCTCTCACAGCTAGGGCCGATGCGCTATCCCTACACCAAAATCACCCTACCACACCATTCAGGCCCTATCTCTGAAGTTAATTCTAGGGAGCGGGTATGCAACA
>CAYTQA010000063.1:0-3725 GCA_964439495.1 uncultured Terriglobales bacterium
CCGAGCATCACGCAGGAGCAGCTTGAGTCCATGCTCGATCTCGATTCGTTTCATCTGGCATTCAACGCCGTGCTGGAGGCCTCGGGACTGCGCAAGGGGGAAGAAGGTCCGGCGGCAGCCTAGCCGATTGGGCCTTCCTTCGCGCCCACATCGCGACTGCCACCGGATGGACGTATCGCGAAATCGATGAGCTTACCTTTTGGGAGGTGAATGAGATGTTCTCGTACTGGCGCGATTCTCCGCCCACGCATGTGCTGGTCGCGGCTTACCTGGGACTGGGCCGGCACAACAAGCCGGGGCAGCAGAGCGGATCGCGGGACGAGCTGATGCGCGCCATCGAAGGCATTGGCAAATAGAGCAGGCGCTCGCGCAAGCGGCGGATTTTGATGGGTGATCCATGGCTGAGAATCTGATTCAGATAAAAATCCAGGCGGACACATCGCAGGTCTTGTCCTCGATCAGGGAGATGACCGACCAGATGAGCTCGCGCTTCGAGACGGTGAAGAAGTCTCTCGAGCCGTTGGGCGAGGGACCCGATCTGGGCAAGATAAAAGCCTCCTTCACGCAAATCGAGCAGCTCAAGCAAGAGCACAACCAGGGCATGGCTCGGCTCGACAAAGAGCTGGCGGCGCAGAACCAGAAATCGGCGGCGGCCATGGCGCAGTCGTTCAACGCCGCGCTCGACCAGATGCTGTTCTCCAGCCGCAGCTTTTCCGCAAGCCTGCAGGAGCTGTGGCAGCGCCTCGGGAACGCCTTCTCCGGGATCGCCTCGCGCATGGTCAGCGACTGGATCACCGCGCTGGCGGCCAAAGAAGATTACAGCATCCTGCAGGACCTGAAGGAGATCACGCGCACCGCATACACGGCGGCGGCCCATGCATACAAGGCCGTGGTGGGCATTCCCATCATCGGTCCTGAGCTTGCGCCGGCAGCGGCCGCCGTAACCTTTGCCGCCGTCGAGGCCTTTGGCGGTGGCATCAACTCCGCTGCGGGCGGGTGGGAGCTGGTGCCGCAGGACCAGTTGGCCATGCTGCACAAAAACGAGATGGTGCTGCCCTCGTCGCTGGCCGAGAACGTGCGCAACATGTCTTCGGGCGGCAACAGCGTGCACGTCAATGTGGGCGGAAACACCATTCACACCAGCGATCCTCACGCATTCGCGCGCGAGCTGGACCGCCAATTCGTCGCATTGGTAAAGCGCCACATGCGCAAAGGGACCTTCGGAAGCTAATGAGCTCAATCCTGTTTCCAAAGCTGAACGGTTTTTCCTGGGACGTGAAGCTGGCGCCCTACTTCAAGACCATCGTCCAGGAGGCGGCCTCCGGGCGCGAGGTGCGCGCCGCGCTCTACCAGTATCCGCGCTGGGAGCTGACGCTGAGTTACGAATACCTGCGCGCCAATCCGGCGATGGCCGACGATTCCGGACTGACCGAGCTCGACAAAATTGTGGGATTTTTTCTTCAGCGCCAGGGCTCGTTCGATTCGTTCCTGCTCAACCTGAGCGATCTTACCCGGCGCGATAAGGATTCTATTGTGCAGGGGCAGAAGATCGGCGTGGGCGACGGAAGCACAACCAGCTTTCAGCTTACGCGCTCGATCGGCGGATATGCCGACATCGCGCAGTTTCCAGCCGGACAGAGCGCCCGCGTGCGCGTGGCCGGTGCGCTGAAGACGCCCGGCGCCGATTACACCATCTCCAACGGCCTGGTGACATTCGCCACCGCCCCGGCCAGTGGCGCGTCCATCACCGCCGATTTTACCGCGCTGTGGAGCGTCCGCTTCAAACAGGACCAGCAGGAGTTCGACCAGTTGATGTACCTGCTGTGGGAGTGCAGGGAAGTGCATCTGGTAAGCGTAAGGGTTTGAAATGCAGATGTCAGATGGCAGACGTCAGCTTGCAGGCAGTGGCTCTGTAGTCAACAAAATCAGATTGCACCACAGAGACGCAGAGGCACAGAGGGTCGATTTTTCATTCCGAAGCGAAGCGAGGAATCCCTATAGCAACTTCTCCGTTGAAAAGAACAATAGAGAAAAAGCCTGAGGAGGCATGGATCTATGTATTTCGAGAAAACGTATTACGTCTACAGAATGACTGGAAGGATGATTTCAAATTATTTTCCGCTTCTCTGTGCCTCTGTGGTGAATGGCTGTTTTTAACCCTGCGATCTAATATCTGGTCCCTGACATCTACTTTATGAAGACTCCAATCAACCTGAACGGCAACAACCTGGCCGCGTTCCTGGAGAGCGCCAGCGAGTTTCTGATGGCGGAGCTTTATACCATCACGCTGGTGGATGGCTCGGTGCTGCGCTATACCAGCTTCGACACCAACCTCACCGTGCTGGGCAATGTCTTCCTTACGGGAACGCCGCAATTCACGCGCACTTCGATTGAAGAGAAAATCGGGATGCAGGTAAGCGAGATCAAGCTGACGGTCCTGGCGCGGCCCGCCGACCTGATCAACGGGACGCCGGTATTGCAGAAGATCGCACGCGGGGACCTCGACCATGCCATCATCAAGGTCGAGCGGCTCTTCATGGATGCGAGCCGCAACCAGATCGGCACGCTGCTGCGCTTCCTCGGCATACTGGGCGACGTGGAAGAGCTGGGCCGCACCTCGGCCACGCTGACCGCAAAAAGTTATGTGGAGCAGCTTTCGCTGGCGCAGTTGCCGCGCAACATCCTCCAATCGCCCTGCAGGAACACGCTGTTCGATTCCGCCTGCTCGCTCAGCGCCTCCGCATTCGCGGTGAACTCTTCGGTTGCGGCCAACAGCACCGCGCTGGTCATAAATTGCCCGCTGTCCCAGGCTTCCGGATATTTTTCCAATGGCCGCATCGTCTTTACCTCGGGCGCGGACCAGGGACAGACGCGGGCGGTCAAGCTCTATGCGCCGGGGCAGATCACGCTGGCGGTCCCGTTATTTACTGCGCCGGCCGTCGGCGACCCCTTCACTGTCTATCCCGGATGCGACAAGCTGCAGGCCACATGCAGCGGCAAATTCAACAATCTGGCGAACTTCGGCGGAATGCCCTACGTGCCCCAGCCGGAGACGGCAGTATAGAAATGCAGATGGCAGGAGCAGCTCGCAGGTGGCAGATGTCAGCTGGCAGCAAATAGAGGCACTGCCTGAAAGCTGACATCTCGCGCCTGATATCTGCTTCTCTGTGTCTATGTGGTGCACTCTGATTTTGTTTACCACAGAGACCACCCCTGCCATCTGATATCTAACACCTGATATCTGTATGAAAACGGAACAGCGCGGAGAAGTTGTGCGCCTGGCGCGCTCCTGGCTGAACACTCCTTACGAGCACATGCAGCGGGTGAAGGGATGCGGCGCGGATTGCGCCATGTTCCCGCTGACCGTCTATCAGGAGGCCGGGCTGCTGCCGGCGGTCGAGATCGAGTATTACCCGATGGACTGGCATCTGCACCGATCCGACGAGCGTTATTTGAAGTTTGTGCAACGGTTCGCGCATGAGGTGGCGGCGCCACTGCCCGGAGATTTCGTGCTCTACAAATTCGGGCGCTGCTTCTCGCATGGCGCGATTGTGATCGCCTGGCCGCAGGTCATCCATTCGATGATCGGCAAGGGCGTGCTGATGGCCGATGGCGAGCGCGAAGGCCAGCTTGTCGGTCGCGAGCGGCGTTTTTTTACGTTTTGGAAGCAGAAGTGGGCGCAGCAGAACCCCTCCCTCGCGACGGCCGGCGGCCCGTTGCAGTAC
>CAYTQA010000063.1:3735-11919 GCA_964439495.1 uncultured Terriglobales bacterium
TAAACAGAGACAAAGAGAAGAATAAAAAAATAGAAAACGGCAAGTTTATAATCTGAGGATTTAAGCGATCAGATAGTTCAATTGCTCAAATCGCCAATCACCTATCGTTCAATATCCTAATTCCTACTCCTCTGTGACTCTGTGTCTCTGTGGTGAATAAAAGTCTGATTCCTGCGAGATGAAAGCTGCTTGCCGATAGCTGCAAAAATTATGTCCCTTCTTTTTAACAGAGCGAGGCCGCTGGCGCGGCAGCAGACGATTCTCCATGCGCTGCGTGTGCAAACCTCAGCGTATGGGCAGGTGGTCCCGGTGGTATACGGCCAGAGCCGGCTCTCGGGAAAATTGATCTGGTACGGCGATTTCGTCTCCATCCCGCACACCTCAAAGACGGCGACCGGCGGCAAGGGAGGCATCTTCGGCGGGGGCGGCGCCTCGCAGACGAGTTACACCTATCAGGCGGCGGTCGCAATCCTGCTCTGCCAGGGACCGATCAACGGACTGGCCAGCGTGTGGGACTCAAAAGGACAGCTCGCGCTCCTGAACACGACGGTGACATACACCGTCCCGACTGGCGGCGGCAGCTTTACTCCCACTCCACCCGCGGGCGGAAATTATTACGGCGATTATGGCGTGAGCCGCGCGGACGCGTACAGCGTTGTCGCCAACGATTACGGCAGCGCCGGAGCGGTCACGTTGAGCGGCACGCAGCAGACGCGCATGGCCCCGGTGGGCAGCCTTACGGGAGCGGGGCAGTATACGCAATCCGGCGGCGTCTATTCCTTCCACTCCGGCGACGCCGGCAAGGTGATGAGCATCACCTACTCGTATAGCGTGCCCAATTCGAACTCCAACGGGCAGCCGCTGCAGCAGCTTTCGCTCACGCTCTTTCCGGGGACGCGCCCGCAATCGCCCTGGTCGTACCTGACCTCCAGGCATCCGGGGCAGGACCTTGCTTACGTGGACGTCGCGTATGTGGCCAACTCCTCGCTCGATCTCGGCCCCAGCGGCTCGCTGCCGAACTACACGTATGAGGTCCTCGGACTGTTGCCATTTGGCGGCGGAACCACCGACGCGGAGCCCTCGGCGATCGTCACCGACCTTCTGACCAACGCGATCTACGGCATGAACTGGAGTCCGTCCCTGATCGGCGACCTGACGCAGTTGCGGAATTATTGCGTTGCCAACGGGATCTTTCTCTCGCCGGTGCTCGATTCGCAGCGCAGCGCCGCCGAGATCATCAGGCAGCTCTGCGCGCTGACCAATTCGGCCCCGTTCTGGAGCGAAGGCAAGCTCAAGATCGTCCCTTATGGCGATACCACGGCCGTGGGCAACGGAGCGACTTACGTCCCCAACACCGCGCCCATCTACGACCTTACCGACGACGATTTTGTCTCGACCGGAAACGAAGATCCAATCAAGGTCACGCGCATCAGCGCCAGCGAGGCCTGCAATGACGTGCAGGTGGAGTTTTTGAACCGCGCCAACGCCTACAACCCGGAGATTGCGGAAGACAAGGACGATGCCTCGATCGCGCTCCATGGGCTGCATCCGGCCTCGCCCTTGCAGGCGCATGAGGTCACCACGGCGGCGGTCGCCAAGCTGATTGCCAACTTCATGAAGCTGCGCGCGGTCTACATCCGCAATATATAAGTTCACGCTGGGCATGCAGCACGCGCTCTTGGAGCCGATGGACCTGGTCACCGTTACCGACGCTAATCTCGGTTATGCCAAACATCCGGTGCGGATTACTTCCATTGTGGAGGACGTGGATGGCAAGCTGGCCGTGGACGCGGAAGACTTCCCCTGGAGCACGGCCACGGCGACGCTCTATCCGCACCAGGCGGGCGCGGGCTATGCGCCCAAATCCACCGCCGATCCCGGCAACGTGAACCCGCCGGTAATCTTTGAGCCCAACAACCGGCTGTCGCATATGCGCAGCAACGGCACGCAGCAGGGCTACCAGATATGGTTTGCCCTCTCCGGCGCGAGCGCGGATTGGGGCGGCTGCTCGGTCTGGCTCTCGCCCGACGGCAATACATATCAGAGGATCGGCGTGATTTTCGGCGCGGCCCGCATGGGCACGCTGACCGCGTCCTTGCCCAGCGCAGCCGATCCGGACACCACGGACACCCTGAGCGTGGACCTCACCGGGAGCTTCGGATCGCTCTCCAGCGGCTCCCAGGCGGACTGCGACAATTACCGCACTCTTTGCTATGTGGATGGCGAGTACATCAGCTATCAATCGGCAACGCTGATCGCGCAGTACAAATACAATCTGGGGAGCAGGATGCGGCGCGGCGTCTTCGGCAGCGCCATCGCCTCCCACGCCAGCGGCTCGGCATTCGTTCGCCTGGATGATGCGGTCTTCAACTGGGTCTACGATCCCACGCTGGTTGGGCAACTGCTCTATTTCAAGTTCACCAGCTTCAACAAAAATGGCGAGATGGAGCAGTCGCTGGCCAACGTTGCGGCCTACCAATATGTGGTGGCGGGCGGCGCGGGCAGCAATGGCAAAATCATCGCCACCACCACCAGCGTGAGCGCCAACGTTACCGGGCAGACCATCGTGGACGCGGCCGTGGCGGTGACCGGCGCGCAGGTCGGGATGCATGTATCGGTAAGCGCGGTGCAGCCGCTGGGCGCGGGATGGAACCAGTTCAGTTGGAGCGCATGGGTCAGCGCCGCCAACCAGGTGACGGTCCGCCTCACCAATCCGGGGGCGGTCACCCTCAATCTGCCGCCGCAGACCTTTGCGGTCCGCGTCTTCCAGTAACTTTTAAACGTACCAGGGTCGTGCGGAACACCGTTGAATCAACTGTCGACGATGCGTAACAGGGGGCCTGTCCTGTTTTCGAACTCGCGGGCACGCATCACTTATTCGTCCATCTATGAATCCCGAATTCTCTGTGACTCTGTGTCTCTGTGGTAAATAAAAAAGATTCGGTCTTCAGCCGCTGCCTTACGATTTTTAATCGGACCGTCTTGCAGGGCTTGGCCTGCCCGGTTGCGCCGCCAAAGCAATGCGTTAATTCTTTCCACTTTCAGGAGCGATATGAAAAAGGTCCTCTCTCTGCCGGCATTCGTGGTTTCATTTGCGCTGTGCGGTTTTGCGCAGAACTGGGCAAGCGTGACCGCCGTCAACATCACCGACCTCAACCAGCAAAAGCTGGCCTCGGGGACGCTGTGCTTTCTCGGTACCGACCAGAACGATGTGCCCATCGGCTTTCAGGCGGGGGCGGCGGCCAGGTGCTGAAGCGCCCGTACTGCTCCCCGGTCACCAACGGCGCGGTTGCCCCCTTCACCGTGCCCAATCCGGCGAACACCATTCCCGCCGGAGTGAATTACCGCGTCACCGTCACCGATTCCAATACCGGCATGGAGGTGCTGCGCTATACCCAGGTGGCCTTCAGCGGCGGGAGCTTCAACTTCGACAATTACTCGCCCACGAATGCCGGGCAATTCTCCCCGCTCACCGGCACCACCACCAACGGCAATCTCAGCGTGAATGGCGGGTTGAGCGTGACCGGCAGCGTCACATTTTCCTGCACCCAGAATTATGAGAACATCCGCAACGCCGATTGCTTTCCCGGCGCCGACTGGTGCGCCAAGGTGATGGCCGCGGACAGCGACCTGGGCGCGACCGCCGGCGAGATATGGATGAACCAGTCGGCGGGCACGTCGGCCTGCGCCGCGACGCTGGCGCTCTCGGCCAATCACATCCTTCGCTTCGTGCAGGGCGGCTCGTTCGCGTTGACCTCCGGCGGCGGCAATGGGATCGCGCTGAACAATTACAGCGGGGTGCTGGGCCCGAGCTTTGGCAGCCTCACGCTGACCTATGCCGGCAGCGGGACGGCGATCGCGCCGCAGAGCACGGCCGCGCTGACGTCGAAGGTGAAGCTGCATGATTTCATGCTGGCCGGAAGTTCGGCGGGGGCGATCGGCATCGACCTGAACAACGCGACCTACTGGGACACGACCAACGTCTGGGTGCAGGGCTTTACCAGGACGGGCGCAATCGGGATCCGGCGCTATGCATCGGGCGGCCTGAATGGATCGTATTATGACCACTTCGAGAACGTGGACTCGCAGTCCAATTATGACGATTGGACGTGGGACACCGATGCCGGCACCACCGCGTATCCGCCGAACCGCGATACCTGCATCGACTGCCAGGGCGACAACTCGACCCGCTACAGCTTCAACATCAACGCGGGCGGAACACAGAGCTTTTATCACTGCAAGGTGGAGGGCGCGGGCGTGATCGCGCTGCTGGTAAACTCCAGCGATAATAATTTTACCGATTGCAGTTTGGAAAACGCCGGTGCTGTGGGCACAGGATTGCAATATCAATCCAATAATGCTAGCCGCAATTTTTTTAGTGGATCCGTTTCAACAGGTTTTGCAACGCAGATTGTGGACAATACGACGGGATCATCCGGCCTCAACGAAAACAGATATAATGGCGGCTTTTCTCCCTTGGCCGTAACGGACCATACCAATCTCCCGCAAGGCGCTTCTGCCTACCTGTTTATGGGAGGCAATTACCCAAATTCTGTTTTGGGAAAAATTTATATCGGCGCGGGAGGCGGATGGATGCTCGGCTTCAGCAAGCGCTCCGGAGGAGTAGATACCGATGAATGGTTCATGCGCGACGATGGCTCGCTCGAAGGAGTGGAGACCGCTACCGCGCCCATGGGCGGAGTCGGCGTCGCCGGACGAGACCTTTTGTGGCCCGATGTTACCGCCCACCGCTGGAAGATGAACAATAACAATGGCGGAATGGACAATGTGGGCGATCTCCTTCTCTATAACGCTTCAGGAACACCCCAACTCGCGCCGCATACGGTAGTCGGCACCTGCACCCTGGGAACGAATTGTTCGGTGACCCTTACAGGCTCCGCGATCTTCACCAGCGCCTCCAGTTACGTATGTATTGCTCAAGACCAGACCGGAATATTCGCCACCAAAGTCACTCAAACAGGCAACAATAGCTTCACCATTACCGGGAATGCGACGGATGTTATTGGCTACAGTTGTACAGGGAACTAAGCGCAATCAGATGCGCTGTTCATGGCGTGTTCCTATCGCAGGAATCTCATTGTTGTCACATTGGCGGAAAGGTTCATTGAGTGGAAATAAAATTCGTTGTGATGCTGTGGCCGCTCCAGCAAGGATCGCAAGAGGCACGATAATTACTATCCGAAATCTTGAGTATCCTGCTGGCGATGCTGCGGGAATAATCAGGAAAACGATAGAAATAAAAAGCAGTATGGTTGCGGGATTCGATACTCCAAGATGAAAAATGCCTATTACAGCAGCAACCCAAATCGCTGCGATTAGAAGCAGCGAGGCAGCTATTACATAATGTGCTGGACGGGATGGAAGGATGGAGGTAATCGTTTCACTCCCAGGGCCTATTGCTGTGCGCACCGCTCCAATAACGGCCTGTTTTAGCGCAATGCCGGGATGTGATTCAATAGCCGCTCTTGTGCGCTGAACGAGTTCATGGTGAGTCAATGCTGGGGTGTGATGCTCGGAGGCCACTTGGTGCACATATTCGGTCTGCTCTGCTTCGGATAAATCAGGATGCTCCGCAAATACCGCAGTATAGAAATACATATTCACCGTCGAAATCTCTGAAATCGTGAACAAATGATATTTCATGTAGTTCCTGACGGCCCACGGAATTGAAACAATGGAAGCACAAACAAGCGCCAGTGCGAGAGCAGCCACCCGCCTTGGTTTACTTACGAACCAGGAAAGGGTCAGGACTGGGAGCAGCATGACGGCAATCGGTTTCACTAAAATGGCAATTCCACATATCACGCCGCCGAGAGCGGCGAACCGTATGTCCTTGGTGTGCAGGTATTCCAAAAAGGCGAGCAGCGAAAGACCTATTAAAAGAGCGGCAAGTCCATCGGCCAATATCCTTTGAGCGTACAGGACCGACGAGGGCTCAATGGCGAATATCGCGCAGGCCGAAATTCCAACCTTAGGGCCAAAAAGCCGAGCGCCAGCTAGTCCAAGAAGACAACAAAAAACGGCAGCTATGACACATTCGGCAGACCCGGCAATAAACGCGTTTTTCGGCGACGTTGCCCCGACCGCGGATAAGAATAAAGGATAGCCTGGAGGCCTGAGCAGGTCAGCGGGAAAAACATGGTCTTGACCAACTCCAAACGAATAATGTCCATGGCTCATTGAATCCGCAAGACCAAGATAGGAATAACTGTCAGGACTAATTAGCCCAACATTAGAGAGTGCAAGCATCACTCCAATTCTGAGGAGTAATGCAATGATCCCGATACAAGCGATAATCCATTTGTATCCGAGATTGATCACTCTATTCCTATCGAAGAAACCTGATTAATATCAGGCCGAGTAGCAATGCGACAATCGCAGGTAAAACCCATTCATGCTTTCGAAGCAGTCGCCGGATCCGCCCATATAAATTTGTGCACAAGTGGAGCATTTTAGCCCAGGCGCGGAATGAAACAAAGCGGCCTCTGACAATCAAAGCACGATTTTATTAGAAAATCCGTAGTTTCCGGTTATGGCCTGAAAAATGTCTCGAGTGGAAATCTGGACAGGCTGGGACTTTGTTTGTCCACCAGACTCATAAATAAAGAGACAACCTTGGGGGATGTGATATGCAGTTGAGCCCGTATGGTCTTCGATAATTATATTTTCCAGGCCAAGGCTGCTGAAAGAAATTGCTTGTCCATTCAATTCGGCGCACTTCCCTTTTTGATTCAAATGTCCGAAAGACAATGAGAAGAAATCGTCAACCCTTGTGTAGTTGAGCGGTTTTCCATTTATGCGGAGCGTGGCGAGCCCGCGCTCAAATTTGTCCGCCTGCTCAGTCACCACTCCGACTTGTGGGACCATCGCCGCTCTCGCAGACCATTGTTGTATGTCAAAACAACTCATAAATTTAGGAATGTCCGATAAGACGAGTTCCGATTCACATGGCTCCGCATGTGTCGCAGCCTGTCCCATGCTGGTAGTGACCCAAAGACTGTAATCAGCATTTCTAGAGACAAATTGGACGAGACGGTTCAGCATCCGGTCGAACTTCCCCATGGTGAAAAGAATCTCATTCTTATAAGTTGAAACCCACTCTTGAGAATGATTGAACTCGGAATAATCTTCTGGAAAGGCAGCCGCCCAGTACCGATGCATCGAGGATGCGACGTGGTTCGTAAAAAAAGTGGAAAAATGAGGAAGGGTGTCCTGCAGCTGTTTCATAAATATGTCAAATGCGAGTACGACTTGATATGTTCGCCTTCGGCAGCTTTTTGACACATCCAGCCTTTCCGAAATGACTTGATGAGCAACATCCGCGATGGTAGCCGTTTTGATTCCAAGGTCAGGAAGGGAAGCAAGAAAGGAAAGCGTTTGCTTCCACGGGAGTGACTTTGAAATATTCCGCGCGGAGGCGCGGGACATCGCCAAATTGAAGTCTTGAAAATGTTCAATCTGTTTGGGAAAGCACTCGGATCCAGCGGCAAAGGCGTCGGGCACAAAAAATGCATAGTTGCTAAGGTCCTTCGGGAGTGGATAACTGTGCAGCGAACCGAATACTCCTACCGTGAAACCTTGCTGCGCCAGGAGGTCCCATAGGGGCGGGAACTCTTTACCCACTTCAGTGAGGTCCTGGCCAAAATTGTGGATCCCGTGCTTCGCATCTGTTACCCCCCTGTGAAGAGTAGGCCAGGTGACCCAGGGACTCAGCACAGCATCCTCGGCATACGTCTGATACACGCGACACTTCGGGAGTATTTTGCTGAGTGTCGAATTCGGATCATGCGCACAATAGTGCTGGATGATCCTGTAAGGAACTTCATTAAGTTCGAAGAGGATGATGTTTCGCTCTGACATAAACACCTCAGAAAGACGGGCATCGCAAAATGCCACATATCTACTCGAATCAAGATAGTAAAAAACTTCACTTGGTGTGGACCGCCAAATCTCTGAATTCATTGGCGGCGAGTGAGAATACGAACTCGTTGCACCCAAGCTTTTTTCCAACAAGATTGCTCGTGGAAAGCGCCAGCCCTGCATTTTTGTAGAAAGCTATTATGTCGCTCGGTCTAGCAACCTCAAAAGGATAGCCTCCGGCCCAATCAATAATGTCATGCCATTGAGACATCCCGCGATTTGTCGCATATTGCCGCCATTGCT
>CAYTQA010000064.1:0-11872 GCA_964439495.1 uncultured Terriglobales bacterium
GGCGCATACGTCTGCCCTTGACACCGCCGTTGTTGTTATAGACAGGATGACAAAAATTAAGGGTTGAGCTGTGCGTTGAAAGTTTACTTGTGCGTTCAACGATTTGTCATAGATATCAATTCGCTCGTGTGGCACAGCCGCCCTCAGCTTTGTGAATCTCCGGCTTCCACTCTTCATTTCGGTGAATTTGCGGCAACCAGGGGCGTAGCGCTGACGTTCCATCCTTCCACGCTCACCACTGGTTGCGCTCCCTGCAGGTCGCGCGTTTTCACAGTCGCCGTCACCAGCCGCGCCTCGCCCGGCATGAGTTCGAAGTAATTGTCGTCCCAAAAAACGGGAGTGACGTCGTCGCCATTGCTTCCGCGCGTGAGACGCAGGTGCACCTGGAATGCCAGGCTCTTGCCCGGGTTCTGGATGCTCACATGCACCAGGCTTTCGGCATCTCTGTTCTCGGCGCGCGTTGAATAGCGCAGCTCGGCGGGAGGAAGTTGCTCAAGGTCCGTCATGTCCTCATATTGAAAAGCGGGGGTGATGTAGAACTTTGTGTTCTCCCAATCCATCTCGGCGAGGCGTTTGGGGACCCAGTAAAAATTGGTGCTGAGCAGCTTCCCCGCCGCATCGCTCAAGGTAAGATTTACGAAATACGTTGGCGTGAAGTCCTCGCCCTCGGGGACATTGAAGACGCGCAACACGCCGTCCGGCCCGATATTGACCTGTTGCTCCTGGGAAAATTTTTCGGTCAGGTCCAGGTTGTATGCCTTGGCCGTGACCTTCAAATTCGCGAATGGCTCATAGAGACTGTTGACCACCACCACGGAATGGTCGTCATACGAATACTGGACGTGAATCGGCTCCAGCGCTTTCTTTGTGCCGAAATATCCGCCCGCTGGCATTAAGTAATAGTCGTACAGGTGCCAGATGATCGAAGGCCATGCATTGTTCAGCATCCATTGGACCACCCCGGTGGAGTCATACTTGTTGCGCGCATAGGCTTCGAACATCGCGCGCTGGCCATCGTAGGCCATGGCCTGCGCCTTGGTAACGTAGTCTTTAAGGTCCTTCGGCTCGCCATAGGTTGCGCCCATGGCGTTGTTGAAATTATCCACCTGCCTGAATTCGCCACCGCCGGCATGGAAGTTCCATACTTCATTCTGCGGCCACAGACGATCTTGAGGGATGAACTTCTGCAGGCTTTGCAGCGGCGGGATGGCCGGCCCGGGACTGGTTTCAGTATTGAATCCGTATGCGCCGCCGAAGCGAGTATCGCGCAGCCAGTATGAGGGCGGAACGTAATCGTAAGGCCCCGACATTTTCACACCGCTTTCTCCGGTCACCGTGGTTGTCTTGGCGGTCGCCGAAGAGATAAACGGATTGGGCCAGTTGTACTGCTTCAGAATATTGATGTAGTCAGTTTCGACGTCGGCGGCCGGCGGATTGTCGCTGCCATTGAGCCAGACCAGCAGGCTGGGATGCGACCGCATACGCTCGATCTGACTTTCGAGGGAGCGCCTTGCGATCTCATGATCGGCGGGCGTCCATTTGTCCCAATGCTCCCAATGGTCGCAGCAGCACCATCCCGCCATGACCAGGATCCCCATCTGGTCCGCCATGTCAAAGAATTCATCGCTCTCCATCTTTCCTTCAAGGCGGACGGTATTCAATCCAAGATGGCGCACATAGCGCAGCTCGTCCGCCATGCGTTCCGGAGATTGGCGAAGGAACATATCGTAGCTCCAGCCGCCGCCGCGGATCAGAATGTTGCGCCCATTGATCTTGAAGAGCCTGTACCCTTTCGGGGTGATCTCCGATGTGATTTCGCGGATGCCGAATTGCGCGGTCTCGCGGTCGGAAATCTTGCCGTTGGCGCGGAACTGCATGATCGCGGTATGCAGGTTTTGCGGGCCCAGACGATAGGGCCACCACAGCTTCGGGTCCCGCACCCGCAACTCGGAGTATTTATCGGGCGTGAAGATCACGGTCTTATGCTCGCCGGGCGCGAGCTTTATCTCCTGGCTTAAGGGGCGGCCCAGATCGATCACCGCATCGACCGTCCCGCTGACCTCATGGTCGCTCGTATTCTGCAACTCGGCGATGGCGGTGAGCTCGGCGGTTTTCAGGGAGGCGTCGGAGAAATGGGTATTGATGGTGGGATAGCGAAGCGTAACCGGCCCGCTTGCGGTCAGGAAGACCTTGCGCCAGAGCCCGAGGTCCTTGTCCGCCGGAGTGGGGTTCCAATCGACGAAGTTGATTCCCAGATCGGTTTCCGTGGGAGCAAAGGTCTCTACGGCGAGAACATTGGTTGCGCCGAGCTTAACTACGTCCTTTAAGTTGAATTCATAGCGGCGGTAAGCCCCGGCCACCTGGTCGGGGCCGGCGATCTGCTTGCCATTGACCCAGATGTTTGCGCGATAGTTGATGCCTTCGAAGTGCACCCACACATTGCGGTCCTTGAACTCAGCGGGAAGTCGGAACTCGGTGCGATACCACCAGGAGCATTTGTATGGACTATCGTTGCTCATGGGCAGGTTCGCGAAGATCGCCCCGACCGGATAGGTGGTGCCCGGAATCAGCCGTAAGTTCGTCCCATAGAAAGGGTCCTTCACGATATTGGAAAACTCGCCGGCAGCCAGTTGGGCCGCCACCACTGTGCTGGGAATCGTGGCAGGGACCCAGTTTTCGGGCGTGAAATTTAAGGTGGAAATCACATCTCCCGATTTTTCCGGGAGCTTGCAGGAGGACTGAAGCAGCCAGTTTTTCTCAAGGTCCATGCGGGCCTCGGGATGCCGCGACAAAGCGGCGGGTTCGGCAAAAAGGAAGGTGGAAATCAGCAAAAGGAGGAAAAACAAGAAACCAAAACGGACCATTCCATCTCCAGACGAATCTTTGAATCATACCCGATTAAAAAGTGCCGTGCACAATACCGCTCACATCGAATAGTCTGTTGGACAGGTCCGCTGGGACCCGCAAGGAAGTTTTGATGGCAGCGCCGCCTACTATAAAACCACGGGAGCAAAAGCCCGCCCTGCAACGGCTGAAGACCTTGTGGCCGGAACTGTGGGGCCTTGTACGCCCGCGCCGTGGCCTGCTTGCGTTTGGATTCGTGCTGATGGCGGTCAACCGCGTGGCCGGATTAGTGCTTCCCTATTCGACCAAGTTCCTCATCGACGACATCATCGTCAAGCATCACATGCAACTGCTTGTCCCGCTGCTGACGGCGGTGCTGGTTGCAACCGCGGTCCAGGGCGCCAGCTCGTATGCGCTCACGCAGCTTTTATCCAAGGCCGCGCAGCGCCTGATTGCCGAGCTGCGGCAGAAAGTGCAGGCGCACGTGGGCCGGTTGCCGGTCGCCTACTACGACTCCAACAAGACCGGCACGCTGGTCGCGCGCATCATGAACGATGTGGAGGGAATGCGGAACCTGATCGGCACCGGACTGGTGGATTTCGCCGGCGGACTGCTCACCGCCCTGATTGCGCTGGTAGTGCTGATGCGCATCAGCGCCACCATGACCATTTTTGCCTTCTCCTGCCTCGCGCTTTTTTCCTTCGCCCTGAAGAAGGCCGTTACCACCATCCGGCCCATCTTCCGCGAGCGCAGCAAGATCAATGCCGAGGTCACGGGACGCCTCACGGAGTCGCTGGGCGGGGTCCGCGTCGTAAAGGGATACCACGCGGAGGAGCGCGAGGAGCAGGTGTTCAGCACGGGCGTGCTCCGGCTGCTCAACAACGTGCTCCGCACCCTTACCGCGACCTCGCTGATGAGCTTGTCCTCCTCGCTGCTGCTGGGAGTGGTGGGCGCCGTGATCATGTATCTTGGGGTGCACCAGATCATGGCCGGCAAGCTGACCCTGGGCGGATTTTTCACCTACACCATGTTCCTGAGCTATCTGGTGGCCCCGGTCTTCCAGGTGGTCAATATCGGCACGCAGATCACTGAAGCGATCGCCGGCCTGGAGCGGACGCATGAGGTGCTGAGCGAACGCCCTGAAGATACCGATCCGGAACGCACCACGATCTTGAAAAACATTACCGGCTCGATACGCTTTGAGGACGTGAACTTCGCTTACGATCCGGGCAAGCCGGTGCTCAGGGACGTCAGCTTCGTTGCCGAACCTGGAACGGTCACGGCCCTGGTGGGGTCTTCAGGGTCGGGAAAATCCACCATCATCGGGCTGATCGCCGCGTTCTATAAGCCGGTCTCCGGGCGCGTGCTGGTGGACGGCGCGGACCTGAGTCACGTGCGGCTCGATTCCTATCGCAGCGCCCTCGGCGTGGTGCTGCAGGAATCGTTCCTCTTCGACGGGACGATTCGCGAGAACGTTGCATTCTCGCGGCCCGGGGCGAGCGAAGAGGAAATTCTGCGCGTCTCCAGGATCGCGCGCGTTGATGAATTCGCGGAAAAATTTCCCGAAGGGTACGGCACGGTGGTCGGGGAGCGCGGCGTCAAGCTTTCCGGAGGACAACGGCAGCGCATCTCCATTGCGCGCGCGCTGCTTGCCGATCCGCGGATCCTGATTCTCGACGAGGCGACCTCCAGCCTCGATTCCGAATCCGAGGCATTGATCCAGCAGGGACTCGCTTATTTAATGCGCGGGCGCACGACCTTTGTAATCGCGCATCGCCTCAGCACCATCCGGCGCGCCGACCAGATTCTGGTGGTGGAGGCCGGGGAGATCGTGGAGCGCGGCAATCACGAGCAGCTCTATGAGGCCCATGGCCGATATTATGATCTTTATACCCGCCAGCATGGCCTGGAGAAAAATCTGTTCCTGGCCCCGGGCGAGGGAGACCAGATCGCCGAAGAGCAGGATGGAAGCCCGCAAAAAGAACCCGCCCTGCCGGACCCGATGAACCTGGTCCGCGGAGGCATCTGAGTACAGGATGAAATGAATCACGGTTGCACGCGCTGGTTGAATGGGGTGCATGGTTGGCGCTAGAAACCTGCGGAGCGGAAAGAGGCCGGCCATGACGCAAAAGCGTCCCCGAAAGAAAGTTGCGCGCGCCGGCACATCGCAGGCCCTCCCGACGCAGCTCACTTTTTTCCTGGGCAAGGGAGGAGTGGGAAAGACCACGGTCAGCGCCGCTTATGCCATTCGCACCGCCGCCAGGCATCCGAAGAAGAATTACGTACTGATCTCCACCGATCCGGCGCACTCGCTGGCCGATGTTCTCGAGCTGAAGATCACAAAAGAGCTGCAGAAAATTCCGCAGCTCGGCAACCTTCACGTGTGGCAGGTGGATGCGGCGGGCCGCTTCAAGGAATTTCTCGACCAGTATCGCGGGCCGATCTCCGACTTGATCGAGAATGGGACCTTCCTCTCGCGCGGAGAAATCGATTCATTCCTGAAGAGCACCCTGCCGGGGCTCGCGGAGATGAGCGCGCTGCTCACCATCGACGATCTGCTGAACAGCGGCCAATACGATGAAGTCATCGTGGATACCGCGCCCATCGGCCATACCCTCCAGCTTTTCAGCATCCCGGAGCAGTTGGCGCGCTTTCTTGAATTCCTTGAACTCTCCGGACGCCGGGACGCCGTGCTGGCCGCGCATTTTGCCGGGAACATCAATCATCCACGCCCCGCGGTGCTCGATCGCTGGGAGCAGGTGCTCACCGGCCTGCGCCGGGCGCTTTCGCAGGAGGGTTCGCGCTTATTGATGGTCACCAGCGCGGAGAAGTTTTCGCTGGAAGAATCAAAGCGGACCGCGGCGCAGCTTGAAGAGAGCAGCGATATGCGGGTAGCGGAGATCGTTTTGAACCGGGTGGTGCAGCGGGCGGGAAGCTGCCCGCGCTGCACGGTGCGCCTCAAGCAGGCGCGGAGCGCGCAGCGCTTCCTGACAAAGAGCTTCCCCGGCACGTCAGTGTTGGTGGGAGAAGATCCAGGCGCTCCCGTCCTCGGCATAAAGGCACTGGGGGCCTTCGGAGCGCATGTTTTTGACCGGAAAAAACTCCCGGCACGTGAGTTCTCCACTCCTGTTCTATCGCGTAAAAAATTGCCCAAGCCGCAATTTGTGCGCGCGGAGTGGCCGCGCCATGCCACCGAGATGACCTTTACCCTGGGAAAGGGTGGGGTAGGCAAGACCACAGTCTCCACCGGCTTGGCCTTCGTGCTGCGCGCCTCGCATCCGAAAAAGGGCGTGCTGATCTGCTCCACCGATCCCGCCCCATCGCTGGACGATATTTTTGAGCAGGAGATCGGTCCCGAGCCCGTCGCTGTACTGGAAGACCAGCGCCTCACTGCCTGCGAGCTCGACGCTACCGCCGAATATCGCCAATGGAGCGAGCGGCTGAAGCAACAGCTTGCCTCCTCATTGCAGGCGCAGCAGGGCGGCCTGCACCTGGAACTGTCGTTCGAGCATGAGATGCTGAATGCGCTGCTCGACATCGTTCCGCCGGGCGTGGACGAGATTTTTGCCATCTTCAAGATCTTCGATCTGCTGGCCTCAGGCAATCAGGCGATTGTGATTGATATGGCGCCCACCGGACACGCGCTGGAGTTGCTGAAGACGCCGGAGCGCCTGGTCGTATGGTCGCGCCTGCTGCTCAAGAGCCTCTCCGCCCATCGCCAGCTCCCAATCGCGCAGGACCTCGGAGTGGAAGTCGCCTCCATCTCGCTGCGCGCCCGCGAGCTGGCGCAGTTGTTAAAAGATAAAGCACGATGCCGCGTATTCACCGTCATGCTGGCCGAGCCGCTGCCCGACCGGGAGACCCGCCGGTTGCTGGACGATCTGCAGGAGCTGGGCCTGCGCCCGGAGGCACTGTTCGTCAATCGCATCCTGTTTGAAGGAGATGCCGGAAATTGTGCCCGTTGCGCCCTGGCTTATCGCTGGCAGCTTGCCACGCTTACGAAACTGGGTTTAACTTGGAAGGGCCCGCGATTCGCCATCCGCGATTTTCCCCATCAGATTGCGGGCCGGCGCGGACTGACACAGTTGACCCACGAGCTATGGCGGATAAAGTAAATCGCAAAACGCAGGGCCAGGCGCTTTATCTCTACGGCATCAGCGCGCATACTGCCTCTCCGGCCAAAGTCTCTGGCGCGGGGATCGATGGCAGGGGCGTGGTGGAGCGCATCGAGTGCTCCGGCTTGGATTGCTGGATCAGCCATGTGGATAAAAGGGAGTATGCCGACCAGCTTGCCGCCAATATGGAGAACCTGGACTGGCTGGCGGCGACGAGTGTCCGGCACCAGCGGGTGGTAGGGGAGATTGCGGCGCGGAGCACCGTTCTGCCCACACGGTTCGGCACGGTTTTTTTATCCGAAGAGAGCCTGCAAAGGCATGTGACGGAGCGCAAACCACAGCTCTTCGAGTCACTGAAGAAGATCGAAGGCACGGAAGAATGGGGGGTCAAATTGTTTGCCGCGCCGCCTCCTGCCCAGCCCCCGGTCAGCGCAGCGTCCGGCCGGGATTATCTGAAGGCAAAGTCAGCACGCCTTCAGCCCGCACAGCGCAAGCAGCTCGATCCTGAGGTAAAGGATTTTGTCGTGGAGTTGCAGAAAGTGGCGGAGGATTCAGCGGTAACGGGAAAAGTAAGCTCCGGACAGCGAAACCTGGTATGGCAAGCCTCATTTCTCCTGCATAAGAGCAAGCGCAAGGAATGGGACGCGATCCTGCGGAAGTATGCCACCGCATGGCAGGACCGCTGGCAGATCGAGTGCACCGGCCCCTGGCCGCCTTATTCCTTCATCTAGGTATTCATATCCATGGCGGATCAAAAACATGACGCGCTGTTCGAACCGCTCCCGTCCGGCGAGGATGAGATCTCCCTGCTGGAGATTCTGGACCATGTCTTAAACGCCGGCGTGGTGCTGCATGGCAGCGTGGTCATCTCCATAGCCGGGGTGGACCTGGTATATCTTGGCCTGAATGCCATCCTTACTTCGGTAGAGACCGCCTTAAAGCACGTGCGCGCCGACCGCCAGCAGGAATTGCAGCGATAAGCGCCTGCCTATGCCTGTGCTTCCCTATTGCGTGGTCCTGGCCAATGAAGGACCAGGAGACGATTTAACCGGGGTCGGCGGCGCCCCGATCGAGCGCCTGCTGGTGGAAGGGCTATGCGTCTATTATTCCCAACATCCCCAAACCAAAGAATGGGTGCTCTCCCCTGAAGCACTCAAGACGAGTGCCCTCGAATTTTATCGGGTCATTCATTCGGTTTTTCGCAACTCCCCGGTGGTTCCCTTTCGCTTCCCCGCCCTGTTGGCCGATGAAGGGCAGTTGCGGGAGCATCTCTCTGGCAAGGCCGCGCAATACAAGGATTTTTTGGAAAGCACACGCGGGATGGTCCAGATGGAGGTCCAGGCGCTTTTGCCTGTCCCGGCGAGCCAGAAGCGCGAAGCGCCCAAAAGCGGGACGGAATATTTGCGCCAGCAGCAAACCAGGGGACGGGAGATAGAGGAAATCGCAGCCGCGATACAGGGCAAAGTCCAGGATTTAGCGGTGGAGTGGAGGCGCAAACAAACGGCGGAGCACCTGCGGCTCTATGCCAAGGCACCCGCGAGCCGAAGCCAGGAGTTCCGTGAGAGACTAAAGGGAGAGGCCAAGGCATTGGGCCTGAAGGTAAGCGGCCCGTGGCCGCTATCTGAATTCCTGCCTGAGTAGGCCAGGGTAGCGCAGATGGACGAGATTAAAAGTTTCTCACCCGACGATGTGGATGCGGCCATCTCCGGCATGAAGCAGGAGCTCGTGTCGGCGGCCCAGGGTCCCGTGCAACGCATTGACTGTAATCGGGACAATATCGAGCAGGGGCTGGCCAGGCTGGTCTTGAGCCTGATCGAGCTTTTACGCCGGCTGCTGGAGAGACAGGCCATCCGCCGTATGGATGGAGGGGACCTGGAAGAGGCCAAAATCGAGGAGATGGGGCTGGCGCTGATGAAGCTGGAGGAGAAGATCGCCGAATTGGCGCAGCAGTTTGGCCTCACCCCCGCGGACCTGAATCTGGACCTTGGGCCATTGGGAAATCTTCTCGATAAACGATAAACGCTAAACCATAAACGCTGATTTTTGTGGGCAACCAGGAGCAACTCCGATCCAGAGACTCTGCATCTAATCTGTGCCTATATAAATTTAGCCGGTCATCCCCCATAAAAGACGGGAACTGTAAAAGAGCGCTGCTTTTCTCATTTGACAGTCTCGGGTTACGATGTTGTTATTGTTGTACAGTAGTATCTCCACCTTGGCTTCAAACGGAATTACGCAGAGAAAGGTTTCGCTCGCAATCGAATGGAACGAGTTCCCACTGTTTCAGGCACGACCAATCTAGTCGATCTGCTCGACCGTATTCTGGACAAAGGATTAGTAATTGCGGGGGACATACGTGTTTCTCTCGCCAATGTGGAGTTGCTGACGGTGCGCATACGCCTGCTGGTTTGCTCGGTGGATAAGGCGGAGCAAATCGGGCTGAACTGGTGGAAGCACGATCCGAACCTCACCACCTCGCTGCCGGCTTCCGAGGCCCAATCACGGCCCGCTTTGTCCGCAGCCAGGACGAAAGGCGCGACGGCCGCCTCGAGAAGAAGGCCCGCCAGCCGCAAGAAGAAGTAGAAATCTGTAAGAAATTTTATCGTTTTTGTAATTTGAGGAGGCCCTCAGATGGCTGTTGAACGTATATCCGGCGGATCAAGTCTAATCGACGTATTAGACCGCGTACTGGACAAAGGTATCGTTATCGATGCCTGGGTACGTATCTCTCTCGTCGGTATTGACCTGATCACCGTTGAAGCCCGCGTCGTCGTAGCATCGATCGATACGTATTTGAAGTATGCCGATGCCGTCGGTCTTATGCCAACAATCTCTCGTCCGCAGCTTGCGGCCCAGGAAGTGGCCGAGCCGTATGCCGAAGAGATGGAAGAACCGCGCCGGCCGACCAGAGCGCCTGTCCGCCGCGGTGGGGCCCGCCGCTAAACGCGCCGGCAGCAGGTATAGAAGGGGCCCTTGATGGCAACACCTCAACTCCGTTTGCAGCCGGGGGAGCCGGCCCGCCGCGGTGATCGCGGCCTGGCGCAGGCTTCCCGTGGTCCGGCTGCTTTACGTCTGCTCGAAGCGGAACGTTCGGAAGAGGTCTACCCCATTCTTCTCGAAGAAATCGTCTCGCTGGGCTACGAACGCGCTTTCGCCGCCGCAGTCGATTTCGAAACCGGCGAGGTGCTGCCTTCAGCCTCCCTGAACTGCTCCCGCACTTACCTCGACCGCTTCCGCGGCTCACTCTACGCCGCCGGCAATCCGTTAATCGATATTCTGAACGCGCAAAGACCCGGCATCGTAAAGGACTCTTCCCTTCACCATCGCTCCCTTTACTGCCACCCGATCCTTTTCAGCAATCTGAATACCTGCTGGGAGGCAGAGCGGGAGCGCCGTAACGATTGCATTGCGGTGGAAAACGCCCATCGCCGGCTGGGGCTGGGGCTGGAAGAGCAGGTGTGCAGCGCCTGCAACATGAGGGCGTACGCGGCCATTATCGCCGTGGAGCTGCCCAAGCAAGAGACCGATCTGATAAAGCTGAGCAACCTGATCGACCTCGCCAACCGCTATCTCTCCCGCCTCTTCAAGGTAGAGCACTACTACAACCGGATGACCGACATGGACATCACCATCGCGCAATTGCAGACGGTGATGCAGAGCATGACCGATCCGGTGATCCTGACCGACAGCCATTATCGGGTGATCGTTCAGAACAAGGCGGCGGAGCGGTTTTTCAAATTGCCCGAGCAGGTCACCGAAGGCTTTGTCCGCGCCGTGGAACTGAACAACCTGCTGTTTTCGGCGGCGCTTTCCTCGGTTGCGGTTTCCGGCAACGAAACTTCGCGAGACCTTACGCTGGTGGACGCCATCGAAGGCGAAGAGATGCTCTTTGAGGCGGTCTGCACCCCGACCTACGGCCGCGATGGCATGCCCCTGGGCATGGTCACGGTGATGCGCGACGTCACCGACCTGCGCCGGGCCGACGAAGAGCTGCGCACCAATTACGAGCGCCTGCGCAAGGCGGAAGAGATTGTCCGTCAGGACCGCGACCGCCTGAACGTCATCATCGAAAACGTCGGCGACCCGATTGTGGTGTGCGACAGCGCCGCCAAGATCGTCCTGCTCGATCCCCTGGCGCAAAATCTCTTTGGTTCGGAGAAGGAGCCGATTCGCGACCCCCTGCGGGTGAAAAACCTGGCGCAGCTCGATGCCTACGTTACCGCCTTCACCTTCTCTTTTTCCGACTCCGAGAGCGGCCCCATCAAGCTCTACGATCCCAGCACCCGGCAGGAGATCGAATACGATGCCCGCTCGGGAAAGATCTACGATGAACGCGGCCAGGCGGCTTTCACCGTGACCGTGCTGCGCGACCTGAGCTCATTCCGCCGGATGGAGCAGTTGAGGGTGGAGCGCCGCATGCTGGAGATCGAAAAGTTTGCCGCCGCCGGACGCCTCGCCGCCACTATCGCCCATGAGGTCAACAACCCCATGGAGGCGATCAAGAACGCGATCTATCTGCTCTCCGACGCGGTAAAGCCCGAGTCCCAGCCGGTGTATGAAATCCTGAAATCCGAGACCGAGCGCGTCGCCCGTATCGTCCGCCAGATGCTTGGCCTCTACCGCAACAACGAGCAGGTCAAGCCCATCAACATCAACCTGCTGGTCGAGGACACGCTGCTGCTCCTGAACCGGCAGATGCAGCGCTCCAATGTGGAGGTGATCACCAAGTTGGGCGAGATTCCGGACGCGGTGGTGGCCGCCGACCAGCTCCGGCAGGTGCTCTCAAACCTGGTCATCAATGCCAAGGACGCCATGGGAGAGCGGGGCGGGCGGCTTTTGATCCACACCTATCACGTTCGCAAGAACGAAGGGGCGCATGGCTGGATCCGCATCAGCATCGCCGACAATGGATG
>CAYTQA010000065.1:0-11814 GCA_964439495.1 uncultured Terriglobales bacterium
CTGATGTCCGCGCCGATGTTGGACATGCCGATCTTGGCCAAGGCCCGGTATTGTTGAAGGTCCGCGGAGCACTCAGCGCATTCGCGCACATGGGCGTTCAACTCCGCGCGCTCCTCCAGCGCGAGTGTGCCGGAAGTGGCCAACGCGCACAATTCCCGGAAATATCCGTGCTGCGCTTCGTCGTGCGGATTGTGGCGTTCAGGTTCCATCAGTGCTACTCAAGCTCTTGTTTCAGCAGATTAACGCCGACGCTCTCTTTTAGTTTCTTCAAACCGCGGTAATAGTGATGCCTTACGTTTGCAAGCGGTTGCTGAAGACGCTCTGCGATCTCCCGCAACGTATACCCCTCGAAGAAAAAAAGCGTGAGGGTCTGGCGCTGGCCCTCATTCAATTCCTCAAACGCGTGCCGCAGGGCCGAACTCGACTGGCGAAGCACGGCCTCATATTCGATATTCGTGGGGCCCTGCATCATTCCCGCCAGGTCGTCCAGGTCACAGACATTATAGAAGCCGCGGTGTTGCAGATATTCGCGCCGATCGAATGCGCGGTGATACGCGGTCTGAAGCAGCCACGCGCGCACACTGCCGCGCGATGAATTGTAGGTATGGCTCTTCTGATAAACCAGCATGAATACGTCCTGCACCAGGTCCTGCGCCTCGCCCGAATCGCGCAGAACGCGGCGTCCGATCCCGAGCACCGCGCTCGCATACCGCTCAACCAAAACTCCGAGCGCAGCCTGGTCGCCGCGCTGTATGCGCACCATCAAAGCCTCTTCCTCGGAGCGCACGGCAAGCGCTAACCCGGCGGCTGTTTCCAGCTCCGGAGAACGGTTCGCAGCGGAAATCGAGAGGATGCTGTTCGATGCGGACAAAATCCAATCACCTGTGCTGCCGGAAAATAAATCAGCAGCCTGACTGACTAAAGATGTATAGCACACGCGTGGAGCGCTTTAAAAAAAATTTATACGAGGATGGTACAGCCCTCAGATCCCCGCCGTATTTATTGGTAAGAGCAGATGTTCTGTTGAATGCCATGGAAGCGTGGGATTGGCGCGGGTCCGGCCAATAACTTCCTTTGCGCTTGAAGTGTGCCGAATTCGTTGCCGTTCTCCCGGTCCACTTGCAAGCGCGGTCTGTGTGGGTCTTCAGCGTTTGCTCTGAGATGTTTCATGGACGCTCCCGAAACGCACTTGGCAGTTGCGGTTGAACAGACTGCGACTGCCGATTTTTCGGTTTCGCCATGACAGGGGGCCCCTCAATTCAAAAAACTTTCGAAGAGCGCACAAGGGACCGCGGCACACGGTTTCCACTCTGCCCCAATCCAGGCCTCAATCATGGCCTGAGGAGCAGCCGGTCACCAAATCACTACAGCGGGGCGGAGCCGCCCAGCGCAGCGGGTTCTCGACTTTCCATGGAGGAATTTACATCAATGCTTCAATTTATCTTACGAAAAGCCCCGATCGGTCTCATGGTCCTGCTTGCCGGCCTTATGGCCATGGCACAGACGGACACGGGCCGCATCACCGGGACCGTCACCGATGTGCAAGGCGCCGTGATTTCCAATGCGGCAGTCACCGCCACCAACACCGGTACCAATCAGGTGTATACAGCCACGACCGACGCGAACGGCGTATATACGATTCCTTCCGTCGTGCGCGGTCCTTACAAGGTCGAAATCGGCGCGCCTGGATTCAGGTCGGTTTCGGAGACAGTTACCGTGCAGATCTCGGAACAAAAGAACCTGAGCGTTGCGCTCTCTCCCGGGACCACGACCGAGACCGTGACTGTAAGCACCGAAGGAGAGCTGGTCGATACCACGACCTCTTCCACGGGCGAAGTCATTCAGGGACGTCAGCTCACCGAGCTCCCGTTGAACGGGCGCAACTTTACCCAGCTTGCGCTGCTTACGCCCGGCGTGACCCGCGGCGCGTATGGCGATATTGCGAGCGGCGTGAACAACAACGCGGAGACGTTCCGCAACGGGGAAACCGGCGGCGCTGCGCTCTCTGTGAATGGAATGCGTCCCCAGGCGAACAACTTCATTCTCGATGGCGTGGACAACAATGAATCGCTGGTGAACAGCATCAATTTCTTTCCGCCGGTGGAGGCCACGCAGGAATTTCGCATCAATACGTCGGTCGCGCCGGCTGAATTCGGACGGGCCGGCGGCGCCATCGTGCAGACTTCTATAAAATCCGGGACGAATAGCATCCACGGTTCGGTATTTGAGTTTCTGCGCAACAGCGTTTTCGATGCCAGCCCGAATTACAACTTCACGCCCAATGCTCCCCCGGCAAAAGTGCAGCCATTTAAGCGCAATCAGTTCGGGTTCACTCTCGGAGGGCCGGTAATCAAGAACAAAATTTTCCTCTTTGCCGATTACCAGGGGCTTCGTCAGGACCAGCCTCTAAATCCGGAAAAAGCCACCGTCCCGACGGTGAAAATGCGCTCCGGCGACTTCTCTGAATTGCTGGGCAGCGGCTTGACTAAAATTCCCAACGGTACCGTGCCCGGTTGCGGCGCCGTGAGCCTACCGAATGGCGCAATCTACGATCCGTTCAATTGTGCCCCGTTCGCGGGCAACATCATTCCCAAGAGCCGGATGAATCAGGCGGCGTTGAATTATTTGAACGCTTTCCCCATGCCGACCGCGCCGGGCATTCTCCAGAATTACACCGGCATTCGTCGCGACGTTCGGCATTTCAATGACTTCGATGTTCGCCTCGATTACAACATGACCAGCAAAGATCAGCTTTTCGCGCGGTATAGCTATGGACAGGACATCTTTAGCCTGACCTCCAGGTTAAGCGTGCTCCCCTCGGGATTTGGATCGGGCGACAACGTCAATCATCCGCGCGGCGTGGCCGTGGGCGCCACTCATGTGTTTAGCTCAAGCACCGTAAATGATTTTCGCTTCGGATATACCCGGCCTTACTTCTCATATCAAAATCCCTTCAATGGCGTGCCGCTTTCCCAGAACCTCGGGATACAAAATGCCAACCGCTTGCCCCAACTCGGCGGTGGAGCGTTGATCGGAGGATATAACTCGGAGATCGAGTACACTGGAGATGGTGGACCGTATATCGTTCCTCAGGCAGGCTTTCAATACGAAGATACGGTGAGCACTGTAAAGGGGAACCACAGCATCCGGTACGGCGGCAACGTTCTTCGGCGGCATGTGGATTTCTTCATTTCGGATTACCGCGGCAAGGGCTACTTCTTCATTGGCCCCGGCACTGGAGACTTCACTGGATACGAAGTCTCGGAGCTGCTCGCCGGCTTCATCGACAATTACCAGATCAGCTCGCCCAATAACGTGCATACGCGCAACTGGGAGACGGGATATTTTGGCCAGGATGACTGGCGCGTGAACCGAAACCTGACCCTGAATCTCGGCCTGCGATATGACCTGTACACCAATCCCACCGAGGCCCAGAACCGCTGGTCGAATTTTGACCTGAAAACAGGAACACTCATAGAGGCCGGCAAGGGTGGCCCGAACAACAGCCTCATTCGCACCGATAAGAACAATTTCGCGCCGCGCCTCGGCTTTGCCTACGATTTGATGGGAGATGGAAAAACCGTGGTCCGCGGCGGGTTGGGAATATTCTACTTCCTGGACCGCGGCGGAGTTGGCAATCAGCTCAGCGCGAACCCGGAGTGGAGCAGCGCCTCCAGCTTCCCGGTAAGCCAGGGAAACCGGATCACGTTCTCCGGGCAGAACACGCCCTGCCCGACCTCCCCAACTCCTTCCTGCAACAATAACCAGACGGCCACAAATCCGTTGCCACTGCCGGCTGGAAGCTCGGTGAATCCCGCCAATCCAAAGGGCGTCCCGGTTATTGCGGTACTGCCGAATAACCAGAACTCCCAGATCACACAGTGGAACCTCCAGATCTCCCGGCAGATCGGCGCCAACAATGCCCTGAATGTGGCCTATGTTGGCACCAAGGCGGACCATCTGATGACGTGGTTTACCTATAACACCGGCAATTACCCCATTGACGCTGCATTGTTTCCGAATCTCGGGACCAATAACCTGACGGTCGGGGCGGCAGAGGGTACATCCAAGTACAACGGATTGCAAACGTCATTCAATCGCCGGATGAGCAGGGGCCTGCAATATACCGTCGCTTATACCTGGTCGCATACGCTGGACAACTCCGGAGGCGCCTTCTCCACGACGGGAGGCAATGGGCGCATCTATGTTGATCCCGTAAAGGGCGGCATTCTTAAATACAACTATGGAAATTCCGATACGGACCAGCGCCATGCGTTTGTGCTCTCCACCTTGTACGAGCTTCCCTTTGGCCGTGGGCGGCAGTTCGGCTCCGGTTGGAATACCGCATTGGATGAAGTGCTTGGCGGATGGCAGGCGAACTTCATCGCTTCTTTTGGAAGCGGCACGCCATTCGATATCACCGTGAATGGGGTACGTCCGGATTACCATGGCGGAGCGCACGTCGGATCGGAGCGCCGCGATCTCACCACCGGCGACCTTATCTGGCTGACCGCGCCCGCCGGGGCATTCACCGCTCCAGCGGGGACCATTGGCGCCCTGGGGCGTAACTACTTCCATGGCCCCGGATACCAAACCATCGATGGCTCCATCTTCAAGGATTTCACCATCACCGAACGCGTGAGGATGCAGTTCCGCGCGGAAGGGTACAACCTGTTGAACACGCCTCAGTTCGTCAATCCGAATAGCGATTTGGGTGGCTTTAATAATGGGCTTCCTTCAAACACTACATTCGGTGAGATCAATTCGGTGCGGCAGAAGTCGGAGCGCCAGTTGCAGTTCGCCCTGCGCTTCAGCTTCTAAGTCTCATCCCAAAGAAAGGGACAGGACGCAGGTCCTGTCCCTTTTTGCTATAACTAGTTGTCCACACCGGCAATTTCTTTCTGGCCGCCCTATTCACGATGAAACTGAAGCCCTTTTTCGCCGCCGCGTTGGTCTTAAGCTGCATTGCCCAGAGAACGGTCGTAGCGCAACCCGCTCCGCAACCGGCGCTTTCTGTTTCAAAAACAGAGCCTCCCAACTGGTGGACGGGTCTGCCGGCGCCCACCCTGCTTCTTTATGGCGCAGGCCTGGAGCATGTTCACGCCTCCCTGGCCCGCGCGCCGCAGGGCGTAAGCATCGCGTCTCAAAAGCCGGGCAAAGATGGGTTGTATTATTTCGTGACGCTCGCGGGCACCGAACACGCGCAACCGGGAGAACTGGTGCTGCAATTGAAGACCCTCGGCGAACTCCGCGATGTGCGCTTTAATCTGTTGCCGCGGTCGCAATCGCCGAAACCGCAGCCTTTGACGGGCAATGACGTGATTTACCTGATCATGCCCGACCGTTTCGCTGATGGCGACCCCTCCAATAACGAGCCCTCCGCTCTTCTGCATACCTACGATCGCAGTGCGGCGCATGCCTATCACGGAGGAGACCTGAAGGGCATCGAGGACCACCTGCCGTATTTGAAGTCCCTGGGCGTTACCGTGCTTTGGCTTACGCCGATCGTCAAAAATGACAGTGCATCTCCGCAGGACTATCACGGGTATGGGGCTGTCGATCTCTATCGGGTGGACGATCATTTTGGGAACATGCGGGAACTTCAGGAGCTCGTCGAATCCGCGCGCGGCCAGGGAATACGGATATTCCTCGATTTCGTGCCCAATCACGTTGGGCCCAGGCATCCCTGGGCGCAGCATCCACCCGCAGACTGCTGGCTGCACGGCACTCCTCAACACCATGCCGCCTTCAGTGATGATTTCCGCGCCATCATGGACCCCCATGCAACCGCGGCCCAGCGGCGGGACACAATCGAGGGATGGTTTGCGGGTGTTCTTCCCGACCTCGACAACGATTGCCCGGACGTGGAGCGGTATTGGACACAGTATGCAATCTGGTGGATTGAAAGCTCCGGCGCTGGCGGTTTTCGCATCGACACCTTTCCATACTCCTCCCGCAAATTCTGGGCGCGCTGGCATTCTGACATCCGGCAGGTCTATCCCGAATTGCCCGATGTTGGGGAGGTAATCAACAGCCAGACGGACGATCCCGAAGTGACCTCATTTTTTCAGGGCGGGCGCAGGCAGTGGGACGGGACCGATACTCAACTGACAACGCTTTTTGATGTGCCCATGAGGACGGCGGTCCTTAACGTGCTGCTGAAGGGTGCTCCTGCGTTCAAAGTAAGTGATGTGCTTGCGCGAGACTATCTTTATCCCCATCCCGAAATATTGGTTACGTATTTCGGCAACCACGATGTGAAGCGGTTTATGTCGCAGCCCGGCGCGACAATGGAAAAATTAAAGCTGGCTTACGGGTTGCTGGCCACCCTGCGCGGAATTCCGCAGATCTATGCGGGCGATGAACTTGGGATGCAGGGCGGGAATGATCCCGACAATCGGCGCGACTTTCCCGGCGGATTTCCCGGAGATCCGCGCAATGCATTTCTTGCGGTCCAGCGCACGCCCGAAGAACGGGAGATATTCGATTATGCCTCGGCGGTTTTGGCTTTGCGGCACCTGCATCCCGCGCTTCAGCACGGCGACATGACACACGCTTTCATCTCCGACAAGGTGTATGCCTTCACCCGCACCGACCAAAACGAGCGTTTATTGGTCCTCTTCAATCCGACATCTCAGGAACAAACCGCCACACTGACAAATGATGAGCAGTCCGCCTTGCCGAATGCCTCTAAACTAACGCGCCTCTCTCCGGCTACGGGGCCACCGGTCCGCTTTACCGATGGACGCGGCCAACTGACGGTCCCACCTCAGGGCTTGGAAGTTTATAAGGTAGAGAAATGAAGTGCTCCGAAAGGAAGCAATCCGGGGGGCCGTTTCCAAACGGAAATTACCAAAGAATAAGCCGCTGCGGAATAATGCCGCAGTGGCAATTTGGCTAGCAGCCCGCGGCGGAACTGCTGATATTTCGCGAGCGTGATGAGGCATGTGGCAACGGAAAAGATGATACGAGAGCGGCAGTAAGTCGCCGGGCAGGCGAAACGGTGCCATCCGGCACAGCAGAAAGCGCAAAATCGCCAAAACACCTGCGCAGTGTGATTTTTCAGCTCCCGCGGCGCGCCCGCTCCCAGCAGCTTTCGCAGGATCAGACTCAAGTTGAGCGCTCCCAGCAATTGTGCCAACGACGAGACGGTCAGGGAGGCAGCACAAGCGGCGGCGGTGGGTGGCGGTGGCGGCGACAGACCCTCAGGTGGTGATGGAGGACCTGGTGACAATATCGGTATCGATACAGGCACGCCCGGTATTGCAGTGATCTGTACCACTGTGCTTGGGCGACCTCATGCTCGATTCACTCCCATTACAAAGGTTGGAATCTGAGTAGTGAAGCTTATCTCGCGCTTAAAAGGAGTTGACACGCAATGGTTTCTCACAGCAGATACGCAGTTCTCTGCGTTATTGTTCTACTGCTCATATCCGGCACGGGACACTCAGCTGCAGGGGACGGTCTCCTAAGCGGAATCATCAAGGATGGGAACGGAGCAGTCATTCCTGGAGCTGCCGTTCGAATCCAGCACTGGATAGTCGATGTGGCTGGCAAAAAGACCGTATTCAATGCAGAGTTGGCCTTTGATCCGTTGACAAAATATATGTATTGATTGCAGCATATTGACACCGCTGCTCTCAAAGAGAGTCCGTACGGGCCTGAGACAAAACGCTCGTGTTCCTTTTTTCCATTCGAGCTACCGGCCGGGTGGAGTGAAAGTTTTTCCTTTAGCCATCTCAGTTTGGCCATACGCTACTGGTGACAACGGCCACACCACGACCTACGCTTACGATGTGAATAACCGGCTGCTGGCCAGGGCGACGCCTGAAGGTACACTGACCTACACGTATGATGCGGCGGGCGAGGCGCTTTCGATCCAATCCTCGAATGCGAACGGGGCGGCGATGAGCTACGCCTACGAGACAAGCTGGGACGGCTCTCCGGGGTGACGGACAGCTCCCGGGCTTCGTCTTCATACCTGTACTCAGCTATCAATTTGTTAAGCAGCCCCGTTCCGGTTGCAACGTTAAATTCAGCATAGACCTTATACCTGTGTATAGAGTCAAGGGAGGCCCGCAACGCCTACCAGCGGGACAAAGGAGCTGTACATGTACCACGGGTTATGGATTGCGAGTTGATTTTAAAGGTTGGCTTAGATCCGAGCTGCGGTCCCAAAGTAGATCCAGATTCGTTGCCGGGCCGCAGCCTCTCCGATTGAGCTGCTTTCTGTTGTCACCGCAACCGAAGTGGATGCTCATTCCGCACTGGGGTGAAATTTCGTCCTTAGGCCGCATGTTCATGGGGCCGCTCGGTCTAGACGCGGGATTCATCGGCTGAAAGCATCCATGCAGAGAGTCCAACTCAGGCTTACGAAGTTGTTAAAAAGGCAATTCCCATCCAAGGAGTCAGTGCTCGTCGTATAGTGAGGCAATTAAGGGACACGAAATCTTACCTTTCTGTGTACGGCACCTGGAAATCAACTCGGACAACAACGACTCCATGCGAGACAGTTCCGCCAGGCGTGAGCGGACATCGAGGAGGCGGCGCGCCGCGATATCGGCCGCCTCACTACAATGAGCGCCATCCTGCAGCTTTAGTAATTGAGCAACCTCGTCCAGACTGAAGCCGAGGCGTTGCGCGGTCTTCACAAATCGGAGCCTCTCGATATCAGATCGACCATAGCGCCGGACGCCGCCGTAGGGTTTTTCTGGCGCCCGCAACAGGCCCTTACGCTGATAAAAGCGGATCGTCTCCACATTCACTCGTGCCATTTTGGCCAGGGTACCGATCGTCACTCTGTCCAGATTGTCTTCCATTTTTCCCATTGACTCCGTACTTGAGTACGGAAGTAAGGTTACAACAGTTGGGAAAGAAAGGAGAAGCCCATGTCTCAATCGAAGAACGGGCGCGGTGTCCTGGTTGCGGGCGGTTTGGCCGCGGTTCTGGCCTCGACCTGCTGCCTTGGACCGCTCATCCTGGTGGCGCTTGGTTTCAGCGGCGCCTGGATCAGCAATCTGACCGCGCTTGAACCGTATCGCCCGATCTTTATTGCCGCAGCGCTGCTCGCTCTATTTTTCGCCGGGCGGCGTATCTTCCGCCCGATACATGCTTGCAAACCGGGAGAGGCCTGTGCCGTGCCCCAGGTGAGGATGGCATATAAAGCTCTCTTCTGGATCGTGGCGGTGCTGGTGATCGTCGCTCTCACTTTTCCCTACCTGATGCGCTTGTTCTATTAAAGGAGAATTGTCATGAAAAAACTCATTACTCTCATCGCGATTGCCGCCGCATTCAGCGCGCCTGTTTGGGCGGCCAGCAAAACCGTTGTGTTGTCCGTGCCGGGAATGACCTGCGCGGCTTGCCCGATCACGGTCAGGAAGGCATTGAATAAAGTTACGGGTGTTACCAAAACCGAGGTGAATTTCGAGAAAAAGCAAGCCGTGGTCACCTACGATGACTCCAAGACCTCGATCAAGGCGCTGCTGGATGCCACGAAAAATGCCGGCTACCCGTCCGCAGTCAAACAATAAGGAGTTGACATGGCCAATACTATTGCCCTACGCATCGAAGGGATGACCTGCAGCTCCTGTGCTGAACATGTGAAGAAAACTTTGGAGAAGGTACCGGGCGTGCGCTCAGCGGCCATATCTTACCCGGAAGGAGTAGGCGAGGTTGGGATAGAAGAAGGTATCCATCTCGATGCGCTCACCACGGCCGTGGCCAAGCTGGGTTATCGCGCCACCCCTTCCGAGATCAAATCCTCCGTGAAGGGCGCACTCGGCGAACGATCGGAGTCGCTCGATCGAGGTGGGAGGACCGCAATCCCTGATACCGAGCTGCGCATTGCAATCATCGGAAGTGGTGGAGCGGCCATGGCGGCCGCTCTAAAGTCCGCGGAGAATGGCGCGCGCGTCACACTGATCGAGCGGGGCACGATTGGGGGTACCTGTGTCAACGTAGGCTGCGTGCCTTCAAAGATCAGGATTCAGGCGGCGCACATTGCTCATCTTCGCCGGCAGAGCCCGTTCGATGGGGCCATTGCCGCCGCCAGTCCCGCAATCGACGGTGGACGCCTAAGGGCACAGCAACAAGGCCGTGTGGACGAGCTGCGTCACGCCAAATACGAGGGCATTCTGGCGAGTAATCCGAACATTAAGGTGTTGCGAGGCGAGGCCCGCTTCAAGAACGGACACACACTGGCAGTGCGCTCATCTTCAGGCGAAGACCGGGATGTAGTCTTCGATCGCTGCCTGATAGCCACCGGGGCGAGTGCCTCCATTCCCCCGATTCCAGGTCTCAGGGAGACGCCCTTTTGGACATCTACCGAGGCGCTGGCGAGTTCAACCATTCCTGAGCGTCTCGCCATCATAGGCTCTTCAATCGTGGCGGCAGAACTCGCTCAAGCCTTCGCCCGCCTGGGCAGCCGGGTCACGATACTGGCGCGCAGCGTTTTGTTCTTCCGCGAGGACCCGGCCATTGGTGAAGCGGTGACCGCCGCCTTTCGCGCCGAAGGCATTGAAGTATTGGAACAGACGCAAGCCAGCCAAGTGTCGCACGTGGACAGTGAATTCGTGCTGACCACCAGGCACGGCGAGGTCCGGGCCGACCAACTGCTCGTTGCAACAGGGCGGTCGCCTAATACTGGCAGCCTGAACCTGAAGAGCATCGGCGTAAAGCTCAATCAAGGCGGGGCCATCATGGTCGATGCTGGCATGCGCACCAGTGCGCCAGACATCTACGCCGCCGGCGACTGCACCGACCAACCGCAGTTTGTCTATGTGGCGGCGGCCGCCGGCACACGCGCGGCCATCAACATGGCCGGCGGCGAGGTGAAGCTTGATCTCGAAGTCATGCCTGCGGTGGTATTCACAGATCCGCAAGTGGCCACAGTCGGGATTTCCGAGGCGGAAGCGCGCCTCCGGGGAATCGAGACCGACAGTCGCACACTGACGCTGGACAATGTGCCACGCGCACTCGCCAATTTCGAGACCCGCGGCTTTATCAAGATCGTTGCCGAAGCGGGCAGTGGGCGCCTTCTTGGCGTACAGGCGGTCGCGCCGGCAGCAGGCGAACTCATCCAGACCGCCGCCATCGCCATCCGCGCGCGCATGAGTGTCGAGGACCTTGCCGACCAGCTGTTTCCATATCTCACAATGGTGGAAGGACTGAAGCTCGCGGCCCAAACATTTGTTAAGGATGTCCGGCAACTTTCCTGCTGTGCAGGATAGATTCCAGGCAGTTCGGTACTGGAATCCCAATGCGCCGCTTGGGACGCGCAAGCTGGCTGAAAGCCAGGCAGTGACAACTTACCCGAAGGTGACCGTTGCTCGGGCTTCGAGGAAAGAAGACGCAGACACTCATGATGATTCTGCTGCGAGCTAATTGACCAATTTCTGCATTTTGGAATAGAGCCTTCAGGGCTCTTTCCAGCAAAACGAAATGGATGGTACCTTGGCCGAAATGACGCTCTGACCAGAAGAGAAGTCCACGGGCCTTCATCTCTGATCGGAAGGTCGTGAGCGGGCCAGAGCGATCTTGACTCGTTCCTCCGCCCACAACCTCGCCCGCGAAATAACGGCATGGGGAGACTATGCCGTTCTTTTCTGCGGCTGTTGCTGTTTTTGGTTTACGGTCTGATTGCCATGGGCGTGTTCCTTATGCCCGTCGAGCTCTTCCTGGGTGGTAAACTCTGCGGCGCATTCCGGACAGGAAAAGTCCCGTTTTTTCTCAGCCATGGTCAATACCTCCTTTCTTCGTTTTTAAGCTGCACGTTTAGTTTCGAAGCAGGGACCTTCGTGATGCACGGAGCCGGTT
>CAYTQA010000066.1:0-11776 GCA_964439495.1 uncultured Terriglobales bacterium
ATTATAGCCTCACCCCAAATTGCAAGTCGATTTGCACCGTTGCCGGTTCGGAGGCCCTCCTCGAGGGGGATGATTCTATCTATTTCCGGCAATGCTGCCGGCTCATGGCTGTTGGCTTAGGAAGGTTACCTGAATTTTTAAAGGCCTGTTAGACTCAGGGCAATGAGATCCATCCCAGGCCGCACATGGCTGTTGGCCGTAGCTTCCGGCGTGCTTCAGGTCCTGGTCTTTCCGACGCCCTTTCTCTATTACCTGATCTGGATCGCGCTGGTCCCTCTGCTTCTGGCGCTGGTGGAAGAACGGCATTCTCTGGCCAGATGTTTCCTGCTCGCATATACAAGCGGGACCATCTGGTATGCGGGTTCATGCTACTGGGTCTATCACGTGATGCACAGCTATGGGGGCCTTTCGCCGGTGGTCGCGTTTGGCGTGCTTATTCTCTTTTGCCTCTATCTTGGGTTGTATCACGGGGTATTCGGCTTGTTTGTGGGAATGCTGGCGCGCGCGAAAGGTTTTGGAGTGGGCCGTGTCTTTGTTATAGTCCCACTGCTTTGGGTTGCGGTGGAGTTGGCGCGCGCCCGAATCACCGGCTTTCCCTGGGACCTGCTGGGGTATACCCAAATTAACAACATCCCATTGACCCGGATTGCGACGGTTTCCGGGGTCTATGGCATTTCGTTTGTAGTCGCGCTGGTCAACAGCGTCTTTGCCCTGGCCATTCTGACCTATCGCAATCAGGGGAGACGATTGCTCTTCCTGGCGATTCTGGCGGCCTTCACCCTGCAAATGGGAGCATTGATAAAGCCTGCCGCGGAGTTGCCGGACCGATCGGCGCTCCTGCTTCAGGAAGACCTGCCCGTAGATTCTCCCGAGTGGAGCACGCAGTATTACGACCAGACCATCGCCGCCCTGGTGAAGCTCAGCTCGTTCCCTGCCAGCCAATCGTCACAAAGTTCGGAAGAAGCGCGCCTGATCATATGGCCGGAATCGCCCGCGCCCTTTTATTCCATCGACCCTAAATTTCATCATTCGATGATGGAACTGGCAGAGGACGCGCATGCCTATCTGATTGTCGGCAGCCTGGGGGTGAATCCTGCTCATTCCGTCGATGAGCATGCCCAAATCTTCAATTCGGCTGTCCTGGTTACTCCAGAGGGAGAGATGGCGTCACGCTATGACAAGATCCATCTGGTCCCTTTTGGGGAATATGTGCCGTATAAATCGCTGTTCACATTCGCCGAGGCGCTGACCAGGGAAGTCAGCGATTTTGCCCGAGGCTCGGAGCGCACCGTATTTGCGGTGGGGCAGCACAAGGCTGGTTCTTTTATCTGTTATGTATCCATATGTCCGGACGATGTGCGCCAGTTCGCCGAGCATGGAGCGGAACTTTTCGTGAATATTTCCAACGATGGATGGTTCGGCAACTCCGGCGCTCCGGGTCAGCACCTGAACATGGCGCGCATGAGGGCCATCGAAAATGGCCGCTGGCTGCTGCGGGCCACCAACACCGGAATCACCGCCAGCGTGGACCCGTATGGCAGGGTGGTCGCGCGCGCGGGGCGCAATGTTCGCATGGCATTTATCGCGCCGTATGGCTTCCGGCAGGGAGCCACCTTCTATACCCGCCATGGGGATTGGTTCGCATATATATGTGCGATAATTTCCATAGTGGCTCTCTTGTGGATTGCCATGGCGCGAAGGCAACAGGCCGGATCTTCGCAGCCAATCCATTCCTGAGGATAGGACATGCCAGTAGAAGAATTAGAACGAGAGTATAGCCCGGTCCGCAATAAGGCCCGTGACCTGCGGGAGTATCTTTGACGCGCCCCGGCTACGTGAGCAGCTCGCACAGATAGAAAAGAAAGTCGCCGACCCGAATCTCTGGGCCAATCCTGAACAATCTCAGCAACTCATGCGCGAGCGCAAGCGCATCGAGGATTCGCTCGCCGCCGAGGCGGAGCTGGCCCGTCGTGCCGGGGACATCGATGCGTATTTCGATTTAGGACGCGAGGGCGAGGCCGTCGAGGACGACCTGAAGAGGGAGATCGGCAGCCTGCGGGAAGTGGTCGAGAAGCTGGAGACACAGACGCTGCTCTCCGGCGAGAACGATGCCCGCAACGCCATCGTCACCATTCATCCTGGCGCGGGCGGTACCGAATCGCAGGATTGGGCCGAGATGCTGATGCGAATGTACCTGCGCTGGGCTGAGCGTCAGGGATTTGCAACCGTCCTTAACGATTATCAGGCGGGGGAAGAAGCCGGCATCAAGTCGGCCACCTTTACCGTGAATGGCGACAACGCCTTTGGCCTGCTTACCAGTGAGATTGGGGTCCACCGCCTGGTGCGCATCTCGCCCTTCGACCAGGCCAAGAGACGGCATACATCGTTTGCCAGCGTATTCGTCTCTCCCGAAATCGACGATTCCATCCAGATCGATATCAGGCCGGAAGATCTGCGGGTGGATACATACCGCTCCGGCGGCAAGGGCGGACAGCATGTGAATACCACCGATTCGGCGGTGCGCATCACGCATGTTCCCACGGGAACGGTTGCAAGCTGCCAGAACGAACGCTCACAGCACAAGAACCGCGAGGTCGCCATGAAGATGCTGCGCTCCAAGCTCTATGAGCTGGAGGTGGAGAAGAAGCGCGCGGAAACCAAGAAGCTCGAGGACTCCAAACTCGACATAGATTTCGGCTCGCAGATTCGCTCCTACGTGCTGCATCCTTATCGCATGGTGAAGGACCATCGGACCAAAGCCGAGGTCGGCGATGTGGACCGAGTGCTCGATGGCGACATCCAGCCTTTTATCCGCGCGTATCTGCTTATGAGGCGAGGTGAATAACTTTCCATGTCGCGCATGATTGAGCTTTTGCGGCAATCGGCGGTCCCGCCCGCTGTAATGCGTTCCGCCGCCCAGGGTAGCGTCTCTCTTCCTCCCGGCGAAATGCTGGAGGTGCTGGTGTATCTTGCCGGAAATCCCAGCGTTGCTGAAGATGCGCGGGCCACGCTGAAAAAATGGGACCCTTCCGAGCTGGGCAAGATGTTGTCCGACCCGCGGACTCCGCGCGAGGTCCTGAATTATTTCCTGGCTCCCGGCAACTCCCAGCCTGCGACGTTCGCTGCCTTGTGCGCCAATCCATCCCTTACCGCGGACGATCTCGCTGGGACCCTTGGAACTGCCTCGCGGGAGATGCTGGATACATTGCTGCGCGACCAGCGCGTCCGCGGCTCCGCGCAGTGCCGGCAGTTGTTGCTCTCCAACCCGCTGTTGACCGCCCATGAGGTGTCCGAGCTCAGGCAAAACCAGACGGCCGCCGGGAACACTACTCCCCCCGCAGAGGAGGGTGATACTGAGCACGAGGCGGAAAAATGGGTAGTGGAGCATGCTCCGGAGATCGCCGCCGAGGCCAACAAGAAGTTTTCTTTAGTAGGCGGCCTCGATGGAAACTCCGAGGAGACAACCGAGATCAGCGAAGCGGCGCTGGCCGCGGTCGCGCAGCAGGAGCAGCCGGAGCGCATGTCCACGCTGCAGAAGCTGGCGCGCATGACGGTGGGCGAGCGCGTACAGGCTGCCGTTAAGGGCAACAAAGACGAACGCTCGATTTTGATTCGCGACGGCGCCCGCATCGTCTCTTCCGCGGTACTCGCTTCCCCCAAGCTCAGCGAGGCTGAGGTCGAGAACTTCTCTTCTCTCAAGAACGTGCAGGAGAGTGTCTTGCGGGAGATCTCCCGCAACCGGAAGTTCCTCAAGAGTTATGTAGTCACCAAAAATCTTTGCAATAATCCGCGCACGCCCATCGATGTCTCGCTCGCTCTCATCAAAAACCTTCAGATTGGGGACCTCAAGATCCTCTCACAAAGCAAGAACGTGCCCGATACCTTGAGAAAGATGGCGGTGAAGCTTCACAAGACACGGACCTCTCCATCAGGCAAATCGGAGTGACCGGCGGGACCGGAGCTGGCGTATGGATGAAATCGGAAATCTTCTCCAGACAATAAAAACCATCGCGGTGGTGGGGCTCTCGAACGATCCCTGGCGGCCCAGTTATGGCGTTACTTCCTATATGAAGCAGAAGGGATATCGCATTATTCCGGTGAACCCTACCCTCGAAGCCGCGCTTGGGGAAAAGTCATACGCAAGGCTTTCGGATGTTCCGGAAAAGATCGACCTGGTCAATGTATTTCGCAGACCGGAGTTTGTGCCTGAGATTGTGGAGGAATGTATCCGGCTGAAGCTGCCCGCAATCTGGCTTCAGGAAGGAGTCGTGCACCAGCAGGCCGCACGGAAGGCCCGCGAGGCCGGCATCATGGTGGTAATGGACCTTTGCATCCTGAAAGAGCACCGAAGGCGTCAGCTCTGATCTGGTCCCTCGGACGGTCCTCGCTTGCGCAACTCTGCCTTCTTCTCTCGGATGTCTTCCATCCTCGCGCGAATTTGCCGCTCCGCTCCTTCCTGCGTAGGCAAATAATAGGTGCGGGACTTTAGATTGTCGGGAAGGCACTGCATGTCCGTTACCTTGCCGGCAAGATCATGTGCATACCGGTAATCCTTGCCATAGCCAAAGGCCTTCATCAGGCCGGTGGGTGCGTTGCGCAGGTGCAAAGGCACGGGATCAGCCGCAGTCTGCTCCACGTCCTGCGCCACCGCGCCATAGGCGGTATAGAGAGCGTTGGACTTAGGGGCCAGCGCCAGGTATGCCACCGCCTGCGCGATCGCCAATTCGCCTTCGGGAGTGCCCAGAAACTCATACGCGTCCCGCGCGGCGATGCAGATTCCCAGCGCCCGCGGATCGGCCATCCCAATATCTTCCACCGCCATTCGGACCACCCGGCGGGTGACATAGAGCGGGTCCTCGCCCGATGCCAGCATTCGGCCCAGCCAGTAAAGAGAGGCATCCACATCGCTGTTGCGCACCGACTTATGCAGCGCCGAGATGAGGTTGTAATGCTCCTCTCCAGCCTTGTCATACAACAGCGTCTTCCGCTGCATGACGTCAACCAGCAGCTCCTCGGTGATCGCAACCGGCGTTTCGCTGGAAATACCTGCCTCTTCGCTGCGTTCGCGCGCCGTCTTAGCGGCAACATCAAGGATGTTGTAAGCGGAACGGGCATCTCCGCTTACAAAAGCCGCAATGCGCAAGAGAATCTCCCGGCTGGCTGTGACATTCAGATGTCCCAGGCCGCGCTCCCGGTCGGCCAGAGCACGGCTTAACAGCACGACAATCTGATCTTCGGTGAGTGGCTTCAGGACGTAAACACGGCAGCGTGAAAGCAAGGCGGAGATGATCTCGAAAGAGGGGTTCTCGGTGGTGGCCCCAATCAGCCGGATATTTCCTTTTTCCACGTGAGGCAAAAAAGCGTCCTGCTGGGCCTTGTTAAAGCGATGGATCTCGTCCACAAATACGATGGTGCGCGTGCCGAATTGACGCGCCTTTTCCGCGTCGGCCATCACCTGCTTGATTTCTTTTATCCCGCTAAGCACCGCCGAAAAGGTAAGGAATTCCGCCTTGGTCACGCGGGCGATGATTTGCGCCAGCGTGGTTTTGCCCACTCCGGGAGGTCCCCAGAAGATAATCGAGCCGGGATTATCGCGCTCGATCTGCAGGCGCAGAGGTTTGCCGGGCGCAAGCAGGTGCTCCTGGCCCACCACTTCGTCGAGCGTGCGTGGACGCATCCGCTCCGCCAGGGGCTGGGAGAAATCCGCCTGCTGTTCCGGATTGGGCAGGGAAGAGAAGAGGCTCATAAGCTCCAACTACAAGCTCTAAGCATGATACACACTTAAGCCCAATGGGACGGAGAAGGCGATGATAAGCGCTGGAACAGCGTTCCAACCTAGGTCAAGACGGTTGCGAAAAAGGACGGGCCTGGCCCCGCTGCCGCATTCCCTCATACAGGATGATGGAAGCGGCGATTCCGGCGTTCAAGGATTCCAGCGTCTCGGATTGCGGGATGCAGATCCTGCTCCCGGACTTATTGAGCAATTCTCTTGGCACCCCGGCGCCTTCATTGCCGATGAGTATGGCGGTGGGAGCTGTGAAATCGTACTCCTGAATCTTTGTTCCATTGCGGGCGACGGCGGCGGCGCTGCGGACCCCATGCTGCTGTAGAAATTGCAGCAGCTCCCCAGACTGCATGGGCACGATGGGAAGGCGAAAGACCGATCCGGCGGAAGATCGGACCACCTTGGCATTCCACTGCGACACCGACTTTTCGGTGAGGACCACTCCGGAGGCCTGGAACGCCTCCGCCGAACGGATGATAGTCCCTAAATTTCCCGGGTCCTGAATTCCAGCGGAAATCACCAGCAGGGGAGAAGGCGAAGCGACCAATCCCTCAGGCTTGAACTGCGGCGCCTTTACCAGCGCAGCGACCCCCTGGGAGTGCTCCGTTTCCACCATGCTTTGAAAGACTTCATCGGGAAGGAGCAGGGCCTCGGCCTTCTTGCTGATCTGGTTGAGGACCCGCTCTGCTCTTGTCTTTCCAGACTCGCTGAAGCAGATTGCGCGTATCTGGAGGCCGCTGCGAAGGGCCTCCTCGATCATGCGCACGCCTTCAATCGCGCAATGGCCCTCCACCAGCTCGCCCTGGGAGAAGGAACGGCGAAGCTGCCTTACGATTGAATTTTGCCGGCTTGTGACTGGCCGCAGACGCTCCTGGAGCATACTATTTCCTTACAAATCGGATGGCAGAGTGTTGCATTGCTGAGATGCTGTATTCTATCTTTCGTCTTCTATTAATCTTAAATGAGGGAAAATTGGCAGCGGAACTTCTAAAAATCAATTGCGACCAACCGGAATCGAACCTGGTCAGCTATGCCGCCGAGCGCCTTCGTGGTGGCCAGGTGGTCGGAATGCCAACCGACACCTTTTATAGTCTGGCCGCCGATCCATTGAACCTGAAGGCCGTGGAACGTATATACCACATCAAGAGCCGCTCCCGGCACAAGCCGTTGTCCCTGCTGATCGAGAGCATCGACCAGGCGGAGGAGCTGGCGCGGGAGCTCCCGGACGAATTCTATGAGTTGGCGCGCAAGTATTGGCCCGGCCCGCTGACGATGGTGGTGAAGGCCTCCTCCCGGCTTCCATTGAAGGTCACTGCCAATACCGGGAATGTGGCTTTACGTCTGCCCGCATCCGAAGTTGCGGTGGCCGTGGTACGGGCGACCGGTTCTCCCATCACCGCCACCTCCGCCAGCCTGGCGGGCGCAACCGAATGCACCACGGCGGAATGCCTGCGCGAACAGATGGGCAACAGGATCCCCCTGATTGTGAATGGCGGGCCGACGCCGCGCGATGTCGCCACCACGATCATCGACCTCAGCCATGGACATGATGGCTGGCAGGTCCTGCGTGAAGGCGCGATTCCGGTGCAGGAAATTTCCGAGCTCCTCTGGCGCAATGGAGAATGAGCCTAAATCCAGAAAGCGGCCGATATTCAGGATTCTGCTGGCCACAATGGTCTTCGCTTTTCTAGGCTGGATCCTGGTCCTTTATCATGAAATGCGCAGCCAGTCCTTCAAGGATGAGACCCGCCCCGCGGATGTGATTGTTGTCTTTGGCGCCGCCGAATATGCCGGACATCCTTCGCCCGTCTTTCGGGCCCGGCTCGATCACGCCCTCGCCCTCTACCGCAAAGGGATCGCGCGGCTGGTAATCACGACCGGAGGCAACGGCGGAGAGCAGAACCTCAGCGAAGGCGGCGTGGGACGCGACTATCTGATAGCCCGCGGCATTCCCGAAGAAGATATCATCGCGGAGACACAGAGCATTGATACCAGCCAGTCCGCCACGCGCGTGGGAAAAATCATGAGGACCAACGGCTTCCATACCTGCGTCGCGGTCAGCGATGGATACCATATCTTTCGCATCAAGCACATGTTCGCGCGGGAGGGGATCGTTGCCTATGGGGCGCCGCGCCCGGAGTATCGCGTCAGTTCAACGCGGCAGTATCTGCAGATAAGCGTGCACGAAGTGTTTGGTTATATTTTCTGGAAGCTGCATCTGGATTGACCAGCTACTAGCGCAGGAGGGCCACAATGCGGACCGGCGCTTCGAGGCTGTTCTGAAGCTTTTCCGGCGAGGCGATGACCAGCGCGCCCGCGCTGGGCGCCCGATCGAGGCTGCTGACGTTTTCAAGATGATAGATGCCACGGGCGGCCGTATAACGCTCCACCGCATGATCGTGTGAGGCCCCGTAATCCACGCTCATGGTGTCGGTGCCCAATCCAAAAATATTTCGCGCCTCCACCAGGAAACGCGCGGCCTCATAGCTGATACCGGGAAAGTGCATCTGCCCCGAAACGTCCGCATTCCGGTATTCCGCCTCGGAATCCCAATACGAGGACCATCCGGTGTTCGCGATCACGATCGCTCCGGCGGGAACGTCGCCGTGGGCGCTCTCCCACTCCGCAACATCCTCCATGGAAAGCTGATAGTCAGGGTTCATGCGGGCCTTCGTGGAGACATCGATTACCACCAGAGGAGCAATGAGCCGTTCGCTCGGAATCTGGTCCACCGTCCAGCTCCCCTTCACTGACTTGGCAGGGGCCATGAGCGTAGTCGCAAACTGCCGCGCAAGCGGCCCGGGAGCCACGCCCTTGCGTTGAGATTCTCTGGATTCCTGCTTAATTGAATGGGTAAGATCTACCGTACCGCGAAATTCCGAAGTTCCGTTCAGGCTTGTGCTGGGACGGCGCGAGGCAAACAAAAGCAGGGTCAGGGAAAGGGCGCCCGCTACGATTAAACTGCGTAATTTCATAGGTCCTGGGGAGATTAGACATCAAACCCGGAGAAAAGTCTCTCCTCGCAGGATGGCCCAAACTCACTTTAGTAATAGATGCGCAGCTCGCCTGATTAGTTTCGGGGAAACTGGGTCGTCACTAAATCGTAAGTAACCGAATGGATGGAAACTGGTAACGAGTGAGTAGTGTGGCAGGCAGAGTTTGGCACTCGCATTACACTCTAAAACCCTACAAACACCGGTTCAGGATGGAGTTCAATTCCGAAGGCCTGCTTCACTCCGCGCTGCACTTTTTCCTTCAGCGCCAGGATGTCCGCGGCCCTTGCTCCGCCGCGATTCACGATGGCCAGTGAATGTTTGCTTGAAATGCCTACCGGCCCCAGCGTATAGCCTTTGTGGAAGCCGGCATTCTCCACCAGCCATGCGGCGGAAACCTTTACCTTGCCGCCTTCCGCCGGATAGGTTGGGATCCGCTTGTTCTGCGGCTCCAGTATCTGCTGCAGGTCCCGATATTCGCCCGCGGGAAGAATGGGGTTTTTAAAAAACGATCCTGCGCTGCGGCAATCTTCATCGTTGGGCGTGATCAGCATCGCTTTTGTCTGCCGGATTGCGCGCACCGCCTCGCGGGTTTGCGCCAACGTCGGAGCGGCGGAGTGATTCGCGAAATATTTTTTCAGGTCGGCATATTCAATCCGCGGTGGCGCCCCGGGGGTAAGGGCAAAGGTCACTCCCAGGACGATGTAGCGCCCGCGCTGGGTTGAATTGAAGATGCTGGTGCGATAGCTGAAACCGCATTCTGCATTGCTGAATTCGCGAATGCGTCCCGAGGAAATTTCAAGGGCGCGGACCTGGGTGATGCTCTCCGCAACCTCTTCTCCGTAAGCTCCCACATTCTGCACGGGCGTGCCGCCGGTAGTGCCGGGAATGCCGCTCAGGCACTCCACGCCGCCGCATTTGGCCTGGATGGTCGCGGCCACGAAGGTGTCCCAATCCTCTCCCGCCCCGACCTGAAAGACAACTTTTCCATTGGCGGGCTCCTGCGCGATTCCGGGAATGGCAATCTTTATTACCAGTCCCGGCCAGCCTTCGTCGGAAACTACAAGATTGCTGCCGCCTCCCAGCACAAACAGAGGGACCCGGTGCTTCCGCGCGTGCTCCAGCCCTTCCAGCACCTGGGCTTCATTGGAGGCTTCAAGAAAATATCTCGCCGGTCCCCCTATTTGGAACGTCGTATAAGGGGCAAGTGGTATATCTGTTTTGAGGTCCACGACCCTCAGAGTACAGCATGATGCAGCTGTGAGCTACAATGGGTATGTCCTGAGTCAATTTTTGGAGGAGCAAAGAATGTATCCAGAGGTCATGGTTATACCCATGCGCGAAGAGCTTACCCGGATGGGCATTAAAGAAACGCGCACGGCGGCGGATGTGGAGAAGGCCCTGGCGCAGCCGGGAACTACGATGGTGGTGGTAAATTCCATCTGCGGATGCGCAGCGGGAAAGATGCGCCCGGCGGTGGGGCTGGCGCTCCGGCAGGGTGGGGCGAAGCCCGATCAGGCCATCACGGTCTTTGCCGGTCAGGACCGCGACGCAACGGAGAAGGCGCGCGCCTATTTTACCGATTATCCGCCCTCTTCTCCCTCGATTGGCCTTCTGCGCGAGGGCAAGCTGGTTTACTTTATGCCGCGCTCGGACATTGAAACCAGTGATGCCCGCAGCATCGCCGCTAAACTGGTTGCAGCCTTCGAACAGCATTGCTCAAAGGCGACCGCCAGCTAATTCTGATTTTTACAATTCAAATAAAACGCCCGGAGAGTTCCTCCGGGCTTTTTCGTTGCGGGCGCCACCTCATAGTGGTGTTCGATGAGTGGGACCAATAAATCTCTTTATTCCACGGGTGGTTTGCGCAATATGAATGCCTTCACCGCGATCGCATTCGGCTGTTGTCCGACGGGGATAATGGTCAGGAGCACGGCCCCCTGTCGGGCTGCGGTGCGGATGACGGAGACGTCGCCCGCCGCGGTATCGGCGACAAAAAGAAAATTTTGGTTGGGCGAGAGCGCCATCGCGTCCGGATGGCTGCCGACGTTGACCGTTCCTATTAGCTTGCCATCATCAATGCTGTATACCCCCACGGAATCGGAGCCGAAGTTGCTCACATAAAGCACGGAATTGTCCGCGCTCACAAGTCCGCGCACCGGATTTCTGCCGATCAGGTAAGTCCCTCCCACTTCATTCGTGGTGGTTGCAATTTCAGAGATGCTGTTGCCATCGAAGTTGCTCACGAAGATCTCCCCGCCATCCGGCTTCAGCGCCAGATGCAGCGGGGTCTGTCCCACATCCAGCAGGGCAAGAAGATGGTCGCCTGAGGCGCCCGGCATTGCAGTGTTTGCCGGTAATTTTTGTTCCGCAACGGGAGCGTTCGCCGCCAGCGCCACCACGGCCACTTGCCCCGAGCCGCTGCACGCGACAAAAACCTTACTGGCATCGGGCAGCAGGGCCAGCTCTGTCGGTTGCTTGCAGACCGGGACCGTCGAGCGTAGCGCCAGTTTTTGCGTATCGATCACGGAGATGGAACCGTCTTCCCGGTTGGTGGTGACCACGAGCTTGCCGTTGGCGGAGACCCGCGCCAGTCCCGGCGACTTGCCCACCTTGATCGTGCCGATTACCTTGCGCCCAGCCAGATCGAGGACGGAAACATTGTCCGATCCGGAGTTGGCTACATATCCGCGAGAGCCATCGCCGCTCACGTCAATGAAATATGGTTTTTGCCCCACCGCGATCAGGCCGGTGACCTGGTTTTTTTCGGCGTCAATCACGCTTACCGTGCCTGAGCCGCTGTTTACAGCATAGATTTCATTTCTCGCCGGATTGGCCGCCACCCCGGTCGGATTATTTCCCACCAGCACCGTTTTGATGGATTTATAGGTGTCGATGTCCAGCACGCTTACGGTGTTGCTCTTCCCATTGGTCACATAAGCGTATTCGCGATAAGGACGAGGATAGTTGGGAAGGTCCTCCGTCCGGCAGCCCGCTA
>CAYTQA010000067.1:0-11711 GCA_964439495.1 uncultured Terriglobales bacterium
TCGCAAAATACCGCTCCGCCGCCATGGCAGCCACGACCCCGGCGGAGAAGAGCGCCGCGGAAGGGCAGCTCACCCAGGCGCTGAGAGGATTGCTTGCCGTGGCGGAGAGTTATCCGCAATTAAAGGCTTCCGAGCAATTCACCTCGTTGCAGGGCTCGCTGCAGGGGCTCGAAGACGCCATTCAGAACGCGCGGCGCTATTACAACGCCGTGGTGCGCGACCTGAATACGAAAGTCGTCAGCTTCCCCAGCAACCTCGTCGCCGGAATGTTTGGGATCCAGCAGCGCCAGTATTTTGAGTTGGAAACCCCGGAAGCCAGGCAGGTCCCGGCCGTCAAATTTTAACCGTCAGCGCTGCACCGCCGGCAATGCGAAACCACTTATTGCGAAACCGTCTGTTTCCAAGCTTTTCATTCAGAAGCTGCGCTGCCCTGTTTCTCCTGCTCTTTTTGCCCGCGCTGGCGTTGGGGCAGGACAATCCGCGCAGTTGGAAGATCGCGGATTTCACCTCGCACATTGATGTCCACGAAGACGGCTCGGTGGACATTCTCGAGCACATCTCGTTCGTCTTTCTGGGCCAGTTCCATGGCATCCGGCGCTTTATTCCGGTGGATTATCCTGGTCCGGACGGAAGCAATTACAAGCTGCTGCTGAAGGTAAAGGATGTGACCGACGAGGAGGGTAAGCGCCTCGATTACTCGGTCTCGACCCAGGGCCACTATCGCGTGATCAAGGTCATGCTGCCGAATGCAACCGATGCGGAGAAGAAGGTCTTTATCTCCTATTCGGTCCGCAATGCCGTAAAGTTCTTCGATGATTATGCCGAATTTTACTGGAACGTGACCGGCAACGGCTGGTCCGTGCCCATCGACAACGGCGCGGCCCTGGTCCATCTTCCCGCGACTGCCACCGGAGGGCTGCGCGCCAACAGCTATGTCGGCGTCTATGGCTCGAACGAAAAGGGCATGGTCGATATTCAGGGGAGCGATGTCTCCGCCTCCACTTCCAATCCGCTTTCCCCACGCGAAGGGTTGACGGTGGATGTGTACATTCCAAAGGGCGTCCTGCATCAGCCCTCAGCGTTTACGCGGGCGTGGTGGTTTGCCGTGGGAAATCCCATCGTTTTCCTGCCGCTGCTTTCATTTGCGGTCATGTTCACCATCTGGCGGCAATGGGGTAAGGACCCGGACGACGGGACGTCAGTCGCTCCCATGTATGAGCCGCCCCAAGGCATCACCCCGGCGGAGGCCGGTACCCTGGTGACGGACAGCGTCGAGCCGCGGGACATTACATCCATTCTGGTGGACCTGGCAGTGCGAGGGTATTTAAAGATCACGGAAATCCAGCACACCAACCTGCTGATCTTCAAGAACAAGGATTACCTCTTCCAGAGCCTGAAAGAGCCCGCCGAATGGGGCCAGCTTGCTCCTTTTGAGCGCACCATGCTGCAAAGCCTCTTTGCTTCCGGCGGCAAGGAGGTCCACCTCTCCGACCTGCGCAACCGCTTTTACACCGCAATTCCGGTGCTAAAGAGCGGTGTCATCGCCGCCCTCAAGGAAAAGGGCATGTACACGGTCGATCCGGAGAGCGCCAGCATGTATTGGATCCTGGGAGCGGTCGTGATCGCGGTCCCAGTTTACCTGCTGAGCAAATTTGCCCATGTTGAGTTCTTTGGCTCCGGATGGATCACCATCGCGGGCCTTCTGGTAAGCGCCCTGATTGTCTTTCTTTTTGGCCGCATCATGACCGCCAAAAGCCTCCTGGGAGTGCATACCAGGATCGCGGTCCTTGGCTTTCAGGAATTCATGAACCGCGTGGATGCGGACCGTTTGAAGCGCATGCCCCCGGACACCTTCGAAAAATACCTTCCTTATGCCATGGCCCTGGGGGTGGAGCACCGCTGGGCCAAGGCTTTTGTCGGCATTGTGCAGAACCCTCCCGGCTGGTATCAGTCGGTGGATGGCGGCGTATTCAATCCATTCCTTTTCACCCACAGCATGAGCGATATGACCAGCCTGGCCAACCAGGCCTTTACCTCCGCGCCCCGGGCGGCATCCGGCAGCACAGGATTTGGGGGCGGCGGCTTCTCCGGCGGAGGCTTTGGCGGTGGCGGCGGGGACGCTTTTTAGCGGTTTCCCTTGGTCTCTGGACCGGAGTCCAGAGCGGCCTTTTCATCCCAACTCCGCTGCTCCCGTCCTGAATTCCTCGCCTCTCCCTAAATATGGTGATCCCGACCTGCAAACACCTGGCCGAATTTTCACATCCTAGTTATCGGGCCCTGCTAAGGCTGGGCGCAAGAAGACACTCATTTCTGTCGGAACGGAAGGTGTTCAATGGCGGACTCATTGCCAAACAAGGAAGTTCCAAACTTTGATTTATATCCAGGGACCGGGACCTCCGGCTCGGAGGACTTATCAGCTGCCTCGGTAAGCCGCACCTACATGCCGGGCACTTCGCGTTCAACCGGGGCCGTGCCCAGCTATAACGATTCTCCCGCAGGACGCAGCGCGCTGGAGCAGCGTGCGGCGCAGGTTGGAGGAGCGGTGGGACGCGCAGTGGGAACGGTGCGTCGCGGGACCGGCAAGTTGCTGGTGATGAAATCCCGCGTCCAGCAGAGCGCGTCGAGCGAAAATCTGGCGCAAAAAGTAGATGGCTGGAAGCAATCCGCGCGCGGATTGGCCAGCTCGGCGCAGGAGCGCGCCTCCGATCTTGCCGTGGAAGCCCGGGAACGCGCCTCGGAGGTGGTAGAGGGCGCGCAGGAACGCCTCTCGAATCTTGCCGGCGACCTGCGGGAACGCGCCGCTGACGTGAAAAACTTTGCCGCACAGAAAGCCACCCAACTTCGCTCCGGAGTGAATGAGGCGCGGCGCAAGGCGGAGTCGTTCGTCACTGAAGATCCGCTCCGGGCGCTGGCCGTGGTGGGTGGAACGGCGGTGGTCTTAGGAGCTGCACTTCGAATCGTGAGGTCTCGCAATGCACAACGAATCTAGAAATTTCTCCGCGGTAGTCAACGAGCTGAAAAACGAGGGCAAGGAATTCGTCGCCACGCGTTTTGAAATATTGCGCCAGGAGATGAAATCCAAGCTGGAAGCCTGGAAGGTCGCCATTCCCCTGCTGGTGGTGGCGCTCTTATGCGGATTGTCCGCCTTCATCATCCTGAATGTCACCCTGCTGGCCTTTCTGGCCGGATGGTTTGCTCCCAATCCATATAACTGGTGCTGCGCCGCCTTGATTGTGGGCTTCTTCTACGCCATCCTTGGCGCGGCACTCTACTTTATCGGGATGCGCGAGTTCAAGGCGGAAGGGGTGGTGCCGGTACGCACCATGCGGGTCCTCAAGCAGGACCAGGTATGGTTACAAAACGAAGCGAGGTCGCAACTATGACACAGCCAATGCCAACCGAATTTCTTGAAGCACGCGCCGCCGAGCAGCGCCGCCAAATCCATAATTCTGTCCACGAACTGCGCAGCGCGGTGCGGGAGCGCTTGGATGTGAAGCGCAATCTTCGCCAGCACTTCTGGCCCGCCGCTGGAGTGGTGGGATTGGCCGGGCTGGTCTTTGGATACAGCTTCACTGGGATTTTTACCCGTTCCTAAGGCTTCCTTCCGGGAATGGCCATGGAAAACCCCTTAATCTCCGGCCTTTTTGCCGGTAGAAACCTCGACCTTCACCGGTTGAGGTTTTTTATTGGTAATAAAAGCGGTTCTTCTCTGTTTTTATAGACGCGCTTCGTGATATAAATCGCAAAAGCCTCCCCTATTGCATTGAAACCTAAGACCTCGGACATGTTGCAGATGTCTAAGGAGGGCATTTGGCAGAATCCAGAAGTGGCCGGCGTTTTCCATTAAACCTGCCCATTCACTTACGAGAAGGTGAAGCATCGGAAGTGGAGGGCACAACCAAGGATGTAAGTGCGGCTGGTGTTTACATTAAGGCGGAAGCGGAGCTTGAAGTCGGCAGTAATATTGAGTTCGACATCACGCTTCCCGCGGATGTGATCGGCAGTGAAAAGGACGTAACCATTCGCTGCCAGGGCCGTGTTGTACGTACGGAAAAATCGAAGAGCAAGAAATCGGGCAAGGGCCCCGAAGGTGAAGGAGTGGCCTGTGTCATCGATCACTATAAATTTATTCGTACCTAAACTGGTTAAATAACAAACACCATGCTAAAGATCATTCTTGCAGACAATCAGGCAATCTTCCGTGCCGGCGCGGCGAAAGTGCTGGCGGTGGAAGATGAATTTCGCATTGTTGCGCAGTGTGAGACCGCGGAGCGAATGACGGCGGCCGTCGAGAGTTTTCGGGCGGCCATCCTCGTCTTTTCCTCGGCTTTGCGCGCCGATGTTCACAAACTCATCGAACAGACCAAGAAGCATAGAACCAGGCTTGTGATTGTGATCGAGGGCAACGAGAATGCCGCGCAATATCTGCAGATGGGCATTGCCGGGGTCGTCTATCGCAATATCGGCGGTCCCGCCCTGGTGGAATGCGTGCGCAAGGTGGCGCGCGGTGAAACCTGGACGCAGAACACCGAGGCCGCCGCGGTGGCCAACGAGAACGATATTGTCGGAGCGCGCGTGAGAGACCGTCTCACGGCGAAAGAGCTGAAGATCGTGGCCCTGATTGTTCAGGGATATAAGAACAAGGACATTGCCACGCAGCTAGGCACGACCGAGCAGGTCATCAAGAATTACCTGCGCAACGTCTATGACAAAATCGGGGTCTCGGACCGGCTGGAACTGGCGCTGTTCACGATCCATCACCGCATTCTTGCCGAAGCGGCAGCGGCCATCAGTTCAACGCAGATGCCGAATTAGTGGTTTTCCTTGCCGGAGGCGGCCTTTTCTCCGGTTTTTAACAGCTCGTTCACGATGGTGACCAGTTCTTCCGGGTTCACGGGTTTTTCCAGGTAGAGATCGGCCAACGGTTCTGCTGCCTGGAAAGCCTCCGCCACGTATCCTGAAACCACCACGACAGGCATGCTGGAATGGTCTTTGGCTGCCTGCACGATGGCCCGTCCATTGGCATCCCCAAGCCGCCAATCCGTGACTACCGCATCATAATCATTCTGACGAAGCTTCTCTATCGCATCGCGCGCCGAAGTGCACGCTGTGACGGTGTGGCCGGCGGATTCCAGGATTGCGCATTTCAATGTGACAACGTGCGGTTCGTCATCAATGCAAAGGATCTTTGCCATATGGGTCCTTCGACCCTCTCACGCTTCCAATCAACGTGTTCGGGAGGTGCGGCGTCAAGCCGCTTCGAATACTACGTGCTTGCAACTTATTGTCTAGCAGGGGTTTTAAGAATGTCAAATCTCTTCTGCTTCCTGCCTGAAAATCCCTCGATTCAGGTACTTAGCCGCACCTTGGACGGAGACTGCGGTAATCTTGTGCAACCTGGGCTTTTGGCTAATAATGCGGAAAGCTTCAACCAAGGCATTATTTCGGCGTCCGGCGAACTCCTGGCGCAATCCACTTGAGGAGCATTATGGCAACTCCAAGCATCGCGGCTGAACTGAAATTCATTCAATTTGAAGTTTCAGGATCGGTGGCGCACATCACCTTGAATCATCCTCCGCACAATGTTTTGACCGTCCCCATGATGAATGAGATGGCGCAGAGCATTGAAGGCCTGAATGGACGCGGAGATGTGAAAGCGATCCTGCTTAAGTCCTCGCAGCGCGCATTTTCCGCCGGCATCTCGCTCGAAGATTCGAAGCCGGAGCGCGTCTTTCAGACCCTTGAGGCCTTTAACCGCGTATTCATGGCGACCCGCGAGATTTCGAAACCCTTGCTGGTAGTGGTCAATGGCCCCGCCATCGGCGCAGGATCGGAATTAGTGGCGTTTGGGGACCTGGTGATCGCCACTCCCAATGCGAAGTTTGCCCAGCCTGAGGTAAAGCTCGGGGTATTTCCTCCCTTTGCCGCTGTCATGCTGCCGCAAGTGATCGGGCCGAAAAAAACTTATGAGCTCATCCTCACCGGCGAGGCGCTCTCCGCGGAAGAGGCGCTGCGCCTGGGATTCGTAAATAAATTGGTGGCGGAAGCGGAACTTCAGAATGCGGTCAATACAATTTTGGCGAAGATCGGAGAATTCAGCGGCCCGGTGCTGGAAGTCGCGAAAAAAGTCATCAGCAGTTCCATGGGCCTCTCGACCGAGGAAGCCATGAAGAAATCACGCGACATCTACCTGAACGAACTCATGGCCCTGCAGGACGTGCAGGAAGGCCTGCGCGCCGTGCTCGAAAAGCGCAAGCCTGTCTGGAAAAATCGTTAGATAATTCCTGGAACTTTCAACAGTCCACGCATACCACGGTCCTTCCGAGTCGCGACTATGGTATGCGCGAAGGATGTTCTAAGCCGCGCTTCTGACGGTGATGTTGTGTTTGATCGATTCATAGGCGGCGTCCGGAATCACCATCCGTCCCACCAGATCGATCTTGCTTAGATAAGGCCGGTTTTCTACGATTCTTTCCGCCATCGCCGCGTCCATTCCGTGCAGGTTTTCAAGTTCCACCTGGGAGGCGGAATTCAAGTCCAGCATGCCCTCTGCCGTCCAGTGAGGTGACTTTTTAAGTGGTCTTCCACGGGCGCGGCCCTGTGCTTTCCGCATCCCCCGTTCCGCTTCAGACATCCTGCCTTGAGTGAGCTTTCCCAACCATCCTTTGGCGTAAGCCATATATGCCAATGCGCCCAAAGAACCGAATGCCCACAATAGAGACTTTTTCATCCCGAAATTCCTCCTTCGTTTGTTAGTCGTTAGTGGGATGAGTCCGGCGCCGGGGCAGTTGTAAATCAGAGGGATTCGGATGCAAGCGGCCGCTGCCCGGAGCTGCCGCGGGCCGGCGTGGGGTTACGCCACGAGGTGCCCTGGTCGAGAGACTTGAAAGCTGAGTAGATGAACGATCCAAGGTTCCATCCCGCCATGAATTTGTAGGGCGCCTCGCCCAGGGTGTAGTGACCGCAAGGCATGGCGATGGCCTTGTAATCGATCGCGCTCTGCTCAAACATCTCCACCACCTGCTCTGAAAATTCAGGCAAAAAAGTAAGATCGTATTTGGCGTACATCACCAGCACCTTCTTCGGCGCGATTGCATTCATCCGCATCATCTTGTCGGCATAGGAGGGCGGACTAATGGCGGTCCACAGCTTGCGGACCTGCTCGCGCGTAAGCTCCCGCTCCAGCGCTGCCCGGATATGGCGTGTGGATTGCCCGGTCCAGACCACATCTCCGAAGTAGGTCGATGCATGGTTGAATGCATTCACTTGCAGGCGCGCATCATGCGCGCTGGCGATATAGGCGTAGCAGGATCCCAGGCTTGTACCCAGCACCCCAAAACGTTCATAGCCCTGGGATTGCAGCCAGTCCAGGCAGCAGCGAATGTCTATCACGGCCTGGCGGCAGGCATCGATGGTGCGCGCAATATTGGAGGAGACGGAGTAGTCGCTGCGCTTGATCTCCGCCGGCCTGCGAATGTCGTGATAGGGTTTGCTCAGGCGCAGGGCGGAGACGCCGTACAGGTTCATGATCGAGCAAAGCGAATTATGGCTGAAGGCGTCGGAATTCCATTGCGGGAGGACGACCACCGCCTTTTTGCTGGGCTTCCCCGCTTTATCTTTTGCTGGAAACCATCGCGCGTTCGCCCGATCGTTCTCCGGATACGGCGTTTGCACCGGAGAGGTAAAACGCAGAAATTTTTTGGGGCGGAGCTTTCCGGACTCCGTCGCTTTCTCCAACTTCTTTTGCAGCTTATATTGCCGCTCGTTGGTCGAAAAGAGCTCCGGAAGGCGCTCTTCCAGTTCGAAATCGGACGGCGTCTTGTATCCGAAGAAGCGTTCGCTCTCGCTTATGATGCGCTGGTTGAGCTCTTCGAAATATTCCAGGGCGGCCCTTTTGTTCAGGTCCTGGGACGGAGGGGGGCCATTGACTTGGGGCCACCTGCGGGTCCACTCCATTCCCCATTCCAGGGGGCGTACCACCCGGTTGTTGTCCGCGGAGGTGAGGCGCGTCTCCCACGCGTACATCCATCGCTCATAGAATTTACGCATTCGTGCTTCCAGTTTAACAAATGCGAAACTCGCTCAGCAGCCACGCTGTTCGACATCAACATCATCTTGTAAAATCTTTATGAACGGCATTGAGGGGAGAGTTTTGAAATGTCACATATGGTGTTTTGCGCAAAATACCGCCAACAGATGGAAGGCCTGGACGAGCCGCCTTTCGATTCAGAGCTGGGGAAAAAAATTTATGAAAACGTCTCCCGGAAAGCCTGGGCGGAATGGGGAGAGCACCAGAAAATGCTGCTGAACGAATACCGCCTGCAGCCCTGGAAGAGAGAGGCGCAGGAATTCCTTGTCCAGCAGATGGAGTCCTTTTTCTTCGGCGGTGGAGCACACCTGCCCAACGAGTACGTTCCCCCATCACGCTAAAGTGCCCACGACAGTTTTGACCGCAAATCCTGACGATCCTGCAGCTCGCGAAGTTGTCCGGCGGCCCGGAAAAACGCGGGCTGCATGGATAGCTGTTCTCGCCATATTTTCTCTGCTCTATATCGGCTCGCTTTTTTCGCCCACCCTGCTCGACGATGCCGACGCCACCCACGCCGAAGCTTCGCGCGAGATGTACCGGAGCGGCGACTGGGTCACGCTGCATATTGATGGCGTCCGATATCTGGAAAAGGCGCCGCTGATGTATTGGCTGATCGCCATTATGTACAAAGTGGCCGGCATCTCGGAGGCCTCCACCCACGCGCCGCTTGCCCTTGCAATCCTGTTTACCACGCTGCTGGCGGGCATCTGGGCACGAAGGGCATGGGGCGATGCAGCGGGAATCTATGCTGCCCTGCTGGTGTCCACCAGTGTTGGTTTTTATCTCTTCACCAGGATCACAATCCCGGAAGCCCTGTTGTCGTTTTTTATCAGCTTCAGCTTTTATTGCGTGGTCCGCGCCCTTAACATGCCCAGGGACCGGGCCGCCGCATTCTGGTATGGCGCTTATGCCGGACTGTCATTGGCGGTCCTTACCAAGGGCCTGCTTTCCCTGGTTGTAATTGGCGGAACGCTGTTTTTCTTAGCCCTCATCACTGGGAGCTGGCGCCGCTGGCGCGAGTTCCGTCTGTTCTCCGGCACGCTGCTGTTTCTGCTCATTGCCGCTCCCTGGCACCTTCTCGCCGGAATCCGGAACCAGCATTTCTTCTGGTTTTATTTTGTGAATGAGCATTTTTTGCGCTTCCTTGGAAAGCGCTATCCCAAGGACTACAACAAGCTCCCCGCGCTCGCGTATTGGCTGCTTCATCTGGTCTGGCTCTTTCCCTGGAGCTTCTTCATCCCCGTCGCCATTAAAAAACTCTGGACCCGCTGGCAGGAACGGCGTCACGACGCTGGTCCAGCCCTCTGGCCGCTGGCCGATCAGACCCGTTTGCTGTGCCTGCTTTGGGCTGGCACTGTGCTGGTGTTCTTTGCCTTTTCCACCAACCAGGAGTACTACACGTTTCCGGCCTACTTCCCGCTTATCATGCTGGTCGCCGATGCTCTTGCCGGCAATGAGCGCTCACGCTTGAGGACCGCCGGGCAAATTGGACTGGTTGTGGTGGGGCTGATGTCAGCCGCGGCTTTGTTTGTCGGATTGTGGTCTTCGCGGCAGCTTCCATTCCAGCCCGATGTAGGCTCGGTCCTGACCGAGAGAGCGATAGGCAATTACACCCTTTCCATGTCGCATTTCTTTGACCTTACGGGAGCTTCCTTTGCCGGGCTCCGCCTGCCCGCCTCGTTGGCTGCGATTGGATTCTTGCTTGGACCGGCCATCGCCCTGTGGCTCTACCTGCGCAACAAAGCCACGGCGGCGGTCTGGACAATCGCGCTTTTCTCTACGCTCTTTCTCTTCTCCGCTCATCTGGCACTGGCGCGCTTCGGGCCGTATCTCTCGTCAGCGTCGCTTGCCCGGGCGGTGCAAAAAGTCGCGCCCCCGGACAGCAAGTTTATGATCTATGGCGACCAGTCCTATGGGTCGTCCTGGATCTTCTACCTGCAAAAGCAGGCTTATCTGGTGAATGGACGCACAACTTCGATGGAGTTTGGCTCGCGGTATCCGGACGCTCCGAAGATATTTCTCGATGATGCGGACCTGATCTATCAATGGGAGCAGAAGCCGAGGGTCTTCTTATTCGTTCCCCTCAATCAGGAAGAGAAAGTCCGGCAGCTCCTGGAAAATCATGTCTACAATATTGCCCAGACCTCCGCCAACGTGGTCCTCAGCAATCAACCGTAACGCGCAATGGGGCGCGCCGTCAGCCCTGCTCTCTGGAAAAGAAAATCCCCGAATTTAATTGAAGGTTTCCGCGGAAGAAGAGGCCAGGCGGGCAAGTTGTTTGTGCTGCTCCGGCCGCAGCATGAGGCCTCCTTCGGCGAGACGGTAAACCTCATTCCGCCAATGGATTCTCGAGCTCACGTAACTGCCGCACCAAAGCAGGAAGCCAAGGAAATCGCGCACCGGATAGAGCCATGCCTGGCTCAACGCGCGCCGGTCCTTTACGATCCCATACCCCGAAAGAATGGATTGTGCCATGCGGTTGGCAATGGCTGCGGCAAAGATCGAAATCCCCAGCAGGAAATGGCCGCTATACAGTCCGGCAAAGAGGCCGAGGAGCCCAAAGGGCATGGCAAAGGTAAAGACCGTGCCAAAATGTCCTTTCGGACGTGAGAACCGTGTGCTGCGCATCCAGCGGACCTGATGCTTCAAAGAATCCAGCACGGAGCGATGAAGCACAATGTGGTCCACGGCATAGTCGGAGAGCACAACTTTGTGCCCCGCGGCGGCAATCAGGTTCCCAAGCAGGTAATCGTCGGCGCAGTACTCCGCGAAAATCTTGAACCCACCAATTTCCTTCACGCACTGCTTGCGAGTCACCATGGTCGGCCCGAGGGCAAATTTCATCCCCTCCAGCATCTCCGCGACCAGAACGCCCGAGGTCATCTCCACTGACATCCCCAGGGCTTCCAATCCTGACCAGAAGCCTTCCACGGGAACGCCTCGATAGACGCAGGTAACCAGGCCAACATTCTGGTCCTTGAGCGGAGCGACGACCTTCTCGAGATAATCCGGGGTGACATGGACATCGCTGTCGCTGATCACCAGCACCTCGTGCTCCGCCACTTCAATCATTTTGGAAAGCGAATAGACTTTGGCGTTGGTCCACTCCGGCTCTCCGCAGGTCAGGACCTTCACTCTGACATTCGGATATCGGGCGGACAGTTTCTCCACCAGCAGCAGCGCCGGATCATGGGCATAGCGGGCGCAAAAAATAAGCTCGTAAGCCGGATATTGCTGCTGAAAAAAACTCTCCAGGTTTTCCTGGAGCCGCGGCTCCATGCCGTGGACCGGCTTAAGGACGCTGATGGGCGGGCGGAATTGCTCCGATGAAAGATCGCGCTTATGGACGAACCGCTTACGCAATATCGCCGCTGCCACCAGCAACAGATAAATAAATGAGCTGAGGCTGCCCAGAAGAGCGATAACCAGGAGGAGGTCTGCGATCATCTTTGGATTCTCTTTTCCAATTATCCGACGCTATTCAACTCAAAATTTGAATTTTCCATATTTGCCCCGGCCCGCAATTTCCGCTTCCGGTCCCCCGTAGTATTATGGAACATACCCTTTTTTGTCGGGACGTGGCTCAGCCTGGTAGAGCACTCGCTTGGGGTGCGAGGGGTCG
>CAYTQA010000068.1:0-11683 GCA_964439495.1 uncultured Terriglobales bacterium
GCGCATACGTCTGCCCTTGACACCGCCGTTGTTGTTATAGACAGGATGACAAAATCCCGTAGTGGCAATTGGCCCGTAATCGCATTCATCCTGCATGTGCCACTTCTGCCCCTATTTCAGCCCGCGCGCGTATCAATGCCTGCCAATGTGTCATTCAATGCGTGCCGGCCCTGCCTCAGTGTCATACCAACTCGCGCTGTTGAATCATCACTGCCCAAATCTCAGCCATGAAACCCAGCGCTGCGTATTCCCGTATAATTTTCCAAGCATGAAAAAAGTGGTCCATGCCGCCTGCTCACATGACTGTCCCGATGCCTGCGGAGTCCTGGTCACGGTGGACGAGCTGGGGCGCGCCACCAAGTTGCAGGGCGATCCTTCCCACCCGGTTACCCGGGGTTTTCTCTGCGCCAAGGTCGCTAAATATCTGGACCGGGTCTATTCGCCCGACCGCGTGCTCTATCCCATGCGGCGGGTAAAGCCGAAGGGCAGAGGAGCGGGCGGTCCGGGGGATTTTGAGCGGACCACATGGGACGAAGCCTACGACGAGATAGCCCGCCGTTTCCAGGCGATCAGCGATGAATTCGGCCCCGAGGCGATCCTGCCGTATTCCTATGCGGGCACAACCGGAACGCTGGGATATGGATCGATGGACCGGCGGTTTTTCCATCGCCTGGGCGCCTCCCAGCTTGATCGGACGATTTGCGCCACCGCCGGCGGGGAAGCGCTGGTTTCCGTTCTGGGGAAGAAGATCGGCACCGACCCGGAGATGTTCGCGCATTCCCGGTACATCATTGCCTGGGGCGCAAATATTCATGGCAATAATGTCCACCTCTGGCCCTTCATAGAAGAGGCGCGCCGCAATGGGGCGAAGCTGGTGGTGATCGATCCATACAAGACGCGGACGGCGAAGTGCGCCGACTGGTATCTGCCGATCAATCCGGGAACGGACACTGCACTGGCGCTGGGACTGATGCATGTCATCCTGGCCGAGGAGATCCATGACGCTCAATATGTGGAAGAGCACACGCATGGCTTCGAACAACTTCGAGAGCGGGTGCGCGCATATCCTCCACACCGGGTGGCGGAGTGGACGGGCATCTCCGCCGAGGACATCGTCCGGCTGGCGCGCGAGTATGCATTGGCGAGGCCGGCAACCATTCGCGTGAATTACGGAGTGCAGCGCAGCGAAGGAGGCGGAATGGCGGTGCGGGCCATTACCATGCTGCCCTGCATCACCGGCTCGTGGAAATGTCCCGGAGGCGGCATTCAGCTTTCCACCAGCGGCGCTTTTGGCTTGAACCGCACCGCCCTGGAGATGCCGGCGCTTATGCTGAAGAGCCCGTTGGGACGTCCGGCGCGCGTGGTGAACATGTCCCGGCTAGGCCATGCGCTGACCGAGCTTTCCGCTCCCGAGGTAAAGGCGGTGTATGTCTATAATTCGAATCCGGCGGCGGTGGCGCCCAACCACAATGCGGTGGTCCGCGGTTTCTTGCGGCCCGAACTTTTTACCGTGGCGCACGACCAGTTTTTTACCGACACCACCAATTACGCCGACATTGTGCTGCCCGCCACCACTTTTTTCGAGCATAAGGACCTGCAGACGGCATATGGACATTATTATCTGCAAATCTCGAACCAGGCGATCGCGCCTCCGGGTGAGTGCCGCTCCAATGTGCGGGTCTTCTCCGAACTGGCGCAGCGCATGGGCTTCCCCGAAGCATGTTTTCGCGAATCCGTGGACGAGATGATCGACGCTGCGTTGCGCACGGACGAGGCCTGGGTGAAGGGCATCACGCGCGAACGGTTGGAGCGGGAAGGGCATGTGCGCCTTCATCTGGAGAACAGCGCTGTACGCGCCGAATCCATCTCCGTTGCCGCAGGCGCGGAGAGCGGCGGGCGGTCCGCTACGGCCTCCACGAGTCCCAGAAATGTCTTTCTGCCGTTTGCTTCAGGGTTCCCCACCTTCAACGGAAAGGCGCTTCTCTATAATGAGAAGCTCATGGAACTGGGGCTCGATCCGGTGGCGAAGTTTATTCCTCCCGCCGAGTCGCGCCATTCTCCGGCGGCGGTCCGCTATCCGCTGGAGCTGCTGGCGCGCAAGGCCGACAATTTCCTGAATTCCACTTTTGTGAACCTGCCTTCGCATCAGCCGCTGGAGCCTTTGATGGGAGTGCTGGAGATGAGCGCCGTGGATGCTGAGTTGCGCAATGTAAGCAATGGCGACGCAATCCGGGTCTTTAACGATCGAGGAGAGATCCGACTGCGGGCGAAGGTGGATGGAGCGGTCCGGCCCGGAGTTGTGGCCACCCGGCTGGGATGGCCCAAGCTTTCGGAGGAAAACATGGGCGTGAATGCGTTGACCTCGGAGAAGCTCACCGATATGGGCGGCGGCCCAACATTCTATTCCTGCCTGGTGGAAGTTGAGAAGATATTCGAGAAAAACGCATGAGGATGACGAGTTCCGCCGTGCCGCGCTTCCATCGTTTCCACAACTCACCTATAATTACCTTTTCCCAAAAGATCATACATTTGAGGGTCAGTTTATTTTCGTTCTCATAAGAGCCGTTGATCGGAACCTTTGTGCGCGAAACCGGAGCAGCCGACAACCCCTTCAGGGCCGGTTTCTATCCTGGTTTCTGGCGGCCACGATATTTCTTCTGACTGCCCCCTGCATCTTTTCCCAGCAGCAGCCTGTGATCTCCGCGATTGAAGTGCACGGGAACCGGCGCATCCCCCAGGACACCATCAAATCCCGCATGTTTACTCATGTGGGCGATGTGTATGATGAGGCCTCGCTGGAGCGGGACTTCAATTCTTTATGGAATACCGGCTATTTTGACGACCTGCGCTTCGAGCGGGAAGACACGCAAAAGGGCGTGATCGTCCATGTCTATGTCAAAGAGAAGCCGACCATTCGCGATATCAAATACACTGGCCTGAGTTCGGTTTCGCAAAGCGACGTGATCGACCGGTTCAAGAAGGACAAAGTCGGCCTGAGCGTCGAGAGCCAATACGACCCGACCAAGGTGAAGCACGCCGAAACGGACCTTAAGGAGCTGCTCTCGGAACACGGACACCAGTTCGCCACAATTCGTTCCGAGGTGAGGCAAATCCCTCCGGCCTCGGTCGCCATCAATTTTGTGGTCCGGGAAGGTCCCAAGGTCAAGGTAGGCAAGATCACCTTTGAAGGCAATCATAAGCTCGGCAATCGCGAGCTGCGGGCGGCGATGAAAAACCTTCATCCCATCGGGATTCCGAAGTCCATCTTCTTCGAGAACCTCTTTGCCAGGACCTACGACGCGACCAAGCTTCAGGAAGACGCGGAACGCGTCCGTATCGCCTACCAGCAGAAGGGGTATTACAAGGCGATCGTCGGAGACCCGACCACCCATATCCGCGATACTGGCGGAGGATTTCGCCTGTGGCCGTTTGGCGGTCCGGGAAAACGCGTGGACATTGCCATGCCGGTGGAAGAAGGAGACAGATACCGCCTGGGCAGCATCAACTTCACGGGACAAAAGGCAATCACCAATGTGAAGGTGCTGCGGGCCCAGTTTCCCATGCAGGACGGCGACATCTTTAATGTAGCCAATATCCAGAAGGGACTGGACAACCTGCGTAAGGCGTACGGCTCCCTAGGATACATCAATTTCACCGCTGTCCCCGCCCCCCATGTTGTGGATGAGGCCAAAAAGATCATCAATCTGGACATCGATATCGATGAAGGCAAGCCTTTTTATGTGCGCCGCATCGAATTTCAGGGGAATACCACCACGCGCGACAAAGTCATCCGGCGCGAACTTGCCCTGGAGGAAGGGCAGGTTTATAACAGCAAGCTTTGGGAATACAGCCTCATGAGGCTCAACCAGCTCGGCTATTTCGAGCCTCTCAAAGCCGAACAGGACTCCGAAACCAAGCAGAACGTCCAGGACGGCACGGTGGACATCACCCTCAAGGTAAAGGAAAAGGGCAAAAACCAGATTGGACTGAATGGCGGCGTGAGTGGACTGGCGGGGTCGTTCATCGGGGTCAACTATTCCACCAATAACTTCCTCGGCCTGGGGGAGACGATCTCGGTGCAGGCCAATGTGGGCGACCTCCAGCGCACCCTCTCCTTCGGCTTTACCGAGCCTTACCTGTTTGACCGTCCCTTGAATCTGGGGTTCACCGTGTTCAGCAGCAAATATGATTACAACGCGGCCAAGAACTACCAGATCCTGACCGGGCAGCAGTTGAACCTCTCGCAAACGGTCCTGAACACATTGCAGAACTTCAACACCTCGGAGACCGGATTTAACGTTTCCGCGAGTTATCCCATACGGCGCTCTCTCAAGCGGGTGGGATTGAGCTACTCCTTCAGCATTTCCAATGTGACTTCCTTCAGCAATGCCTCCACCCAGTATTTCGAGGACATCAACTTCCGCGGATTGAGTGGACCGAACTCCCTGAAAGGCATCGTTACCAGCTCGCTTACTCCGAGCTTCCAATACAGCGGCCTCGATTATGAACGCCAGTACCAACCCAGCCGGGGGAAAAGCCTCTATCTCGGCGGCGAGTTTGCCGGATTGGGCGGCAATGTGAATACCATTCGCCCCATCGTCGAATTCAAGCAGTTCATTCCCATCCGGCATCCCAACGTGCTCGGGTATCGCATTCAGGCTTCTTTCATTTCCGGATATAACGGCGTCTCCGCTCCTCCATTTCAACGCTTTTATATGGGCGGCGATACCGATCTGCGCGGCTTCGATTACCGCAGCATCACGCCCTTCATCTTTCTTCCCAGCACCGTCAACATACCGTTGCGGAACCCCGATAACACCGTGGTGCTGCAGGACCCGAACAATCCCCGGCGCGGCGATCAGAGTTGCGGCGGATGCGTTTCGATCCCCATCCCGGTGCAAAGCATTATCTATGCGGGAGGCGACACCAACATAGTGGCCAACGTGGAATATCGCATTCCCATCGTGGGTCCGGTCACGCTGGCCCCATTCGACGATTTCGGGCTGAACTTCATCAGCCGTCCTTCGCAGGTGAGCCTGACTCCGCAGAATGTTACGCAGCTCAATGGCACGGCCTTTGGATGCACGTCCTTTAACCCAGCTACCGGTTGCACGGCTGCTTCCGGAACCCAGGTTTTCAGTTCGGTCCTGCATCCGATCGCGGGAACGAACTTCGTGCCGCGCATGTCAACCGGGCTGGAGTTGCAGGTAGTGCTGCCGATCATCAATGCCCCGTTCAGGATCTATTACGCCTACAATCCCCTGATCCTGAATACCAGGGCATATCCGCCAACTTCGATTACCAGGAGCATGTTCCCGGCCGGAGGGGCGGGAGATTATACGTACCAGCAGGCCCAGGCGCTTTATGGGGCAGGTTATCTGTTGAAGGAACCGCGGAAGACCTTCCGCTTTACCGTGAGCACTACTTTCTAAGCCGGCCGGGAGAGAAGCGCGAATGGCGCGTTGACGTCCTTTGTGAGTCGCTCCTATAATATATTTTGAAATCCCTGTGCGATAACTAGCGAGATCATCCGGCAGTGCGGGTTGCAGGAAGAAGCGCTCTGCAATGCTGGATACGAAACTGGCCGATCTGGCGAGTTGTCCCCCGCATGGTTTAGCAGAGCTGGAAAACCAAAGGTTTCAAGGAGTTATATACCGCAAATGAGAAGCAAGATTTTTTCAACCATAGGATTCGCCCTCGTCCTTTCCGCTGTTTCGTTCACCCAGACGAGCACTGCCGCCACTGCCGCCGATGCGGCCCCAACTTCGGTGAACTCCACCGCCGCGGCAGGGCCGGGAAAGATCGGCATTCTCGACATTCAAGGCGCGATCCTGAACACCAATGAGGGGAAGCGCGATTTCGAAGCTCTGCAGAAGAAGTTTGAACCCCGGCAGCTTGAGCTGAAGAACGCAAGCGACGAGATTGAAAGCCTCAAGAAACAGCTTGCCGCGTCCACCGACAAGTTGAGCGAGGAAGAGCGCAACAAGCGCGTGCAGACGATCGAGAGCAAGCAGAAAAGCTTGCAGCGCAATTTCGAGGACGCCCAGAACGAATTTCAGCAGCAGCAGAACGAGCTGGCGCAGCGCATCGGGACCAAGCTGATGCAAGTGGTGGACAAATACGCCACCGCCAACAACCTTGCCATGGTGCTCGATGTCTCCGGGCAGACTACCCCGGTTTTGTGGGCCAATCCATCGTTCAACATCACCAAAGCGGTTGTGGATGCTTACAACGAGCAGTCCGGTGTTGCCGCTCCCGCGGCGGCGACCAGGCCCGCTGGCACTTCATCGATCAGGCCGGCAGGCACAACCAGCACCGCGCCCAAAAAGCCGGCAACTGGCACTACCCCCCGGTAATTTCAATTTAGGCAATAAAAAAGCCGCTCGGACAAAGAGCGGCTTTTTTGTTTCTGAGTAAAACTAGAGCAGCGGGACCAACCTCCTCGCCTACATGGTTTCGTGGGAGTTTCGCTTCTGCACATAGACCAGATCGAAGCTTGACCCTTTCCCGTTGGGCCGTACGGCCACAATTCGCTGCCGTTCCGGGCTCCCGACCTTCAGCTCCGTGATTTCCTTGTCATGTTCGCTCATGTCGATGTTCATGCCATGGGAGTGGGGATCATGGTCCTTGCAGGTCAATTCATGTGCGCTGTCCGAAGAGGTAGAGGAAGTGGCCACGGGCTTGCCGTTCCGGCACTGCAATACGTCGCCATATTTCGCCAGGTCTTTCCTGTAATAATCCAGCAATTTTTCGGGACCATCGTCGCTTTCATATTTCAGGGCGACTACCTTCAATCCGAACCATGCGGTGGAGATGTTTACATCCGCCTGGGAGTCATTGTGCTGGCTTCTGGGAGCGAGATGAGCGCCCGGATAGACGCTAAGCCCGACTTCTTTTGCGTCCACATCATTGGTATGGACATGCATATCGCCGAAAGGAGTCTGGATGTCCACCCGCTTGTTCGGATCCGAGGACGAGCCATTGTCCTTCACGGTGATGGCGCCGATCGGGGTCTTGACTTCCACGTCCTTGGATTCGCCATTCTGGCGGACGCTGGTGCTGCATGCGCTTAAAAAGAAGGCGCTCAGAATCAACAGCAACCCCGCATGACGAAGATGAATTACATTCCGCATAACGTCCTCCTAATGTGCCGTTCCGGGCGCGACCGCCGGTTGCATCCAGGTCGCCGGCAAAGAGAACCCGCGCATGGCGATTCCCGGCAATGTGACCGGCAATTTGCCTTTGGGCTGTAGCTCGCCGAACAGCGCCTTGACCGCCGCGATTTCAGAGGTGGGCGCGTTCGAGTAGGTGCAGATATAATTTTGCACCTCCGGAAAACTTTGCGCGACATAAGGATTGCCCATGGCGATCACCACCGTCTTCGCTCCGGCCCTTTCCAGGACCTGTTGCAGCATGGCGCCGCTCCCGCCCTGGAGGCCGACGGTATTCGTAAGCTTCCCATTGACCTGGACCTGTTTTGCCGCCGTGGGCACCACATAGGCGGCCACAACCACCTTCTCCGCCGTGCCCACAGCCTGCAGGACCTCCGGCGTCAGCGCGGCCGCCTGCCTCTCGTCCACGCGAAATACATGAACGTCGTACCGATGGGCGCGCAGCGCACGCTCAAAGGCGCGTCCGGATTCGCTGCGAACATCGTCGTTGATGATGATGGCAACGAGCTGGTCCGCCGTCTGCTCTGGAGTCTCATACGGCGTTTTGGGACGGACGGTTCCACTATTTTTGCTCAATGGGAGCGCCTGGCCATTGTTCCGGACGAGAGTGACGGCATCGTCGGCGACCTGCTGCGCGAAATCCAGGCTCTCCTGTTTGCTCACAATATGAGAAACCCTTTCCATGTCCACCAGGCGGCCCTTGTTGAGGCCCACCCAGGCCTTGAACTCCAGGACCTTCTTTACCGAAGCGTCAATCTGGGATTGCGGAATTGTGCCATTCTTGACCGCCTCCAGGATGCCGCGATACGCGCCATCCAGGTCGCTGGGCAGCAGGACCATGTCATTGCCGGCCTTGAGCGCATCCACAGCGGCATGTCCGGCGGGATTCTCCATGGTTGGCGGATAGAGCCGGGTGAGGCCCCCCATCTCCATGGCATCAGTCACCACCAGGCCCTTAAAGCCAAGCTGGCCCTTCAACAGGCCGGTAATGATGTTGGAAGAGATGGTCGCAACCTTATTGGGATCGGGCTCCAGGGCAGGCACAGTCACATGCGCGATCATGACGGAATCTACTCCCGCTTCGATGGCCTTGCGGAAGGGCGGCAGCTCGACGCTTTGAATGCGGGCCAGGTCCGCCGTGACCTCCGCAACCCCAAGATGAGAGTCGGTCCCGGTGTCTCCATGGCCGGGGAAATGCTTGGCGGTGGTCAGCATTCCATGGGCGCGAGATCCCCGGATGTATGCCGCGGCAAATGCGCCCACCTGCTCCGGGTCCTCGCCATAGGAGCGGGTGTTGATGATGGGATTGGCGGGATTGATATTCACGTCGGCCACGGGGAAGAAATTCCACTGGACCCCAATGGCGCGCGATTCATCGGCGGTAATCGCCCCAAATTTTTCCGAATAGGCGGGATTTCCGGTGGCGCCAAAGGCCATGGCATGCGGGAACTGCGGCGTTGCGCCCAGCCGCATGGAAAGTCCGCGCTCAAAATCGGCGGCGAAGAGGAGCGGATATTTCGAGTCGCGCTGCAACTGGTTGGTCATGGCCGCGGCCTCCAGGGGCAGGCCCTTCACCAACATGCCGGCATCGACGTGGGTGGTAAGGATGACCGATCCGATGTTGTACTGCCTGATCTCATCGCGGAGATGCTTGTAATCGTCGTTGTCGAAGTTCTCGAAGTCCATGTAGTAGCGGACCTGGAGCAACTGTCCGACCTTCTCTTCGAGCGACATCTTCTTCAGGGTTTTTTCCGCCCAGCGCTTGCCATCATGGGAGAGTTCGATCGGCCCCACCTTTTGATATTTGTCTTTGGCGAAGCTGAAGCCGGGGAGCAGAAGCAGAAATGCGGCGATAGGAAAAAATTTACGCATGGGGAGGACAATAACAGAATCGGCTGAATTCTTCCCGCTGATTTTACATCTCGCCTTCGATCCTGGCCGCCACCTGGCGCTGGAGCTCAAGGTCGTCGCCGAAGCGCGGAAACCATCGCACCTCCGGTTCGCGGCGAAACCACGTCATCTGCCGCTTGGCATAATTGCGATGTCCCTGCTGCGCGGCCTGAAGGGCCTGGGAGGGGTCCAACTCTCCCTGGATCAACGCGACCGCCTGTTTATAACCCAGCGAGCTGAGAGGCCTGGCGATGGGGCGCGGATCGTCTGGAAGTGCAGGCTCCGGAGGGCGGTAACGCTCCAATAATCCCCTGGTCTCTTCCACCAGCCCCTGTTCGAACATTTCGAGGCATCGGCGGTTGACACGCTGATAGAGAGCGGGGCGCTCCGGATCAAGCCCGACGCGCAGGATGCGGAAGCCGGTAAGCGGGTCGCGTCCGCGACGCCAGATGCTGGACATGCGCTCGCCGGCAAGCAGGCGGACCTCAATCGCGCGGATGAGCTTGGGCATATCGTTGGGATGGATTTTCCCCGCCATCTCCGGATCGAGACGCGCCAGGATTTTATGCAGATGCTCAACCGAGTGCTGGTCGGCCTTGCGCCGCAGGCGGAGGCGCAGCTCCTCCGAGCGCTCCGGACCGGAAAACAGCCCTTCCAGCAAGGCCCGCAGATACAATCCAGTGCCGCCCACGATGATGGGCAGTCTGCCGCGCTTGCGGATGCCCTGCAGCGACTGGCGGGCCCGCCGCGCGTAATCTCCGGCGGTGACCTCCTGCGTGGGAGGGGCGATATCGATCATGTGGTGAGGAATGCGGGAGCGTTCTTCCCGGGTGGGCTTAGCGGTGCCGATTTCGAATTCGCGATAGACGGCAACCGAATCGCAGCTTACGACTTCACCGCGCAGCCGCTCCGCAAGACAGAGCGAAAGGGCGGTCTTGCCGCTGCCGGTGGGCCCGAGAATGACAACCAGCAGCGGATCATGGCGAGAGGCAATCGAATCGGACCCCCAGCAGACGGTCACTGGCCCCTCCTCAACGCTCATGGGCTTTATTGTTCGCCGACCTTGAGCACCGCCAGGAACGCCTCCTGCGGGATGTCCACGCGCCCAATCCGCTTCAGGCGCTTCTTGCCTTCCTTTTGCTTCTCGAGCAGTTTACGTTTGCGGGTGATATCCCCGCCATAACACTTGGCGAGCACGTTCTTGCGGATGGCGGCCACGGTTTCACGGGCGATGATTTTTGAGCCGATGCTCGCCTGAATCGCGACTTCAAACATCTGCCGCGGGATCAGCTCGCGCATCTTAGAAACCAGGGCGCGTCCCCGGTCGTAAGCCAGGTCCTTATGCACGATGATGGAGAGCGCGTCCACCGGCTCGCCGGCGACCAGGATATCCAGCTTCACCATGGGCGAGTCCCACATGGCGGAGAGATGATAATCGAGCGAGGCATAGCCGCGTGAAACCGTCTTCAGGCGGTCGTAAAAATCGAGGACGATTTCGTTGAGCGGCAGCTCATAGGTAAGCATCACGCGCGCGGCGCTTACATATTCAAAATTTTTCTGCCGCCCGCGCTTGTCCTCCACCAGCTTCAGGATGCCGCCCACATATTCTTCGGCGGTAAGAATAGTGGCGGTAATGACCGGCTCTTCGATCTTCTCGGTCTCGGTGGGATTTGGCCAGCGCGACGGATTGTCCACTTCAATCACCGATCCGTCAGTCTTGGTGATGCGGTAGCGCACGCTGGGCGCGGTCGTGATCAGGTCCAGGTTGAACTCGCGTTCCAGGCGCTCCTGGATGATCTCCATGTGCAGCAGGCCCAGAAATCCGCAGCGGAAGCCGAAGCCCAGGGCCGCCGAACTCTCCGGCTCAAAGAAAAACGAAGAGTCATTCAGGCGCAGCTTTTCCAGGGCCTCGCGCAGGGCCGTGTGCTCGTGCGCATCCACGGTATACAGGCCGGCGAAGACCATGGGCTTGATGTCTTCAAAGCCGGGCAGCGGGGCTGCGGCGGGACGATCGTTGTCGGTAATGGTGTCGCCGATTTTTGTGTCCGCGACATTCTTGATATTGGCGACCAGAAAGCCCACCTCCCCGGCAACCAGCTCTTCAATTTCAATGGGTTTGGGGGTGAGCACGCCCAGCGATTCCAGGGTGAAGACGTTCCCGTTCGACCACAGACGAAGTTTCATCCCCTTGCGCACTGTCCCAGCGATGATCCTGGCCAGCACAATTACGCCACGATAGGGATCGAACCATGAGTCGAAGATCAGGGCCTGCAACGGATCTTCCGGAACGGCCTTGGGCGGAGGCAGGCGTTTTACGATCGCTTCCAGTACCTCGGGTACGCCCTGGCCGGTTTTGGCGCTGACCAGCAATGCCTGGGAGGCGTCCAGACCGACGGCATTCTCGATCATCTCCTGGGTGCGCGGTATATCGGCGCTGGGAAGGTCGATCTTGTTGATGACGGGAATGATCTCCAGTCCATTATGGATGGCAAGGTAGGCATTGGCGAGGGTCTGGGCCTCGACGCCCTGGGAGGCGTCCACGATCAGAAGCGCGCCTTCGCAGGAGGCCAGGGAGCGTGAGACCTCATAGGAGAAATCGACGTGTCCGGGGGTGTCGATCA